>JASHSD010000246.1 GCA_030036985.1 Bryobacteraceae bacterium | reverse complement strand
CCATCGAACTGCGCAACATGCATCAGGTAGCCCGCCTGATCGCGAGTTGCGCCCTGTGGCGCGAAGAGAGCCGCGGGGCGCACTATCGCACCGATTTCCCGGAAAAACAGCCGGAATTCCTGAAGCCGTCGCGGGTGTCGCTTGTGCACGAGCCCGCCACCTCCGCGGGCCGATGAGATGCCGTCCGCGAGGAAATGAAGCGGCTCGTCGCGAAGTTGCTGCGCAAGGCGGGTTACGTCGCGTTCAACGTGCGCGGCCGCTATGCGCAGGATGGCCTGCTGACCGCGCACAGCGCCCCGTTCCTGCGCGATGAGGCTTTCCGGCGAGCGTATGCGCGCGGCGTCGAGGCCAGCCGCGGGTTCGATCCGAAGATTGAGTGGCGCGTGCATGTCGCGCTCTGGGCCGCGTTCACGGCGCTTCGGGCGGCGGGCGATTTCGTGGATGCGGCGAGAACGCGGGGTTCGTCAGTTCCGCCGTCATGCAGGCGCTCGACTGGCGCAATGCCGGCGGTCGAGAGATTGCGCGTGGCCGCATCGAGACGGCCAAAGCGGCGGTTGCGGTTGGCGCAAACGTCACCTACCTCGACCGCGTACGCGCGAATTTCGCCGAATGGCCACATGCGGTGCTGATCCAGGGAGCGGCGCCCCAGGTGCTTGGGACGCCGGAACTTGGGCCGGTGGCCTTCCTGCATCTGGACACGAACTGCGCGCTGCCGGAAGACCGCGCGCTGGAATTCTTCTGGCCGCGATTATCGCCGGACGGCGTTGTCCTGTTCGACGACCATACTACTTCGGCCACGACCCGCAAACTGAAGCGATTGACGCCGGGGCCGCGCGTCTGGGAATCGAGATTCTGGCGTAACCGACCGGCCAGGGTCTCGCGATCAAGTGAGCTGGCCCGACGGCCTCGCTCGTCGGATTCCTTTAGTCAAGTGGGCAAACTTGTCGGGTCCAAGGCCAGGCGGATCGCCAGTCCAATGCCGCGTAGATTTCCAGTCTCATTGTGGGGGCGGCGCTTCGGCGCTGCCAGCAGCCCTTCCGGGCGGCTTGGAGTCACGCAAACCGGACGGTTAGATAGTGGTTTTGATCGGTCTCGGGCCAGGCAGAAGCCCGGCCGCAGGCCCGACCCCACAAAAAGCTACGTGGCATAGGATTACCAATCCGCCGCAGGCTACCAACCCGCCCTGTAGGATTTACTCTTCGTCGATCTCTTCTTCGTCCTCGTCCAGATCGTCGTCGTCTAAATCCTCGTCGTCTTCGTCGAGGTCGTCCTCCTCGTCAAGGTCCTCGTCTTCTTCGTCTTCCTCGAGGAGATCCGCGTCTTCCTCATCTTCATCGTCTTCGTCTTCGTCCTCGTCGATTTCTTCTTGGTCATCGTCTTCGACGAGGTCGTCGAAACTCAAATCGTCGGGATTTCGCTTCGGTGGGCTGAAGACCCAGTCCCCTGAATTGGTGAAGTGCTCCAGATGCGCCATATCTCCTCTTGCGTTGCCTTGCGAAAGAATGCCCTCGTTTGCAGTTTACACGGTCTTACCCTCCGCGCAACCGGAAATGAAAGAGGGACTTCTCCGGCACTGGGTTACACTGAGATTTCAACACAAATGAAGCCGAAAATTCGTTCCACGACGGTGCTTTGCGTGCGCCGCGACGGCAAAGTCGTGATGGCGGGCGACGGGCAGGTGACGCTCGGCGCGGAAGTTTTGAAATCGACCGCGCGCAAGCTGCGGCGGCTCTTCAACGACAAAATCGTCGCCGGATTCGCCGGTTCCACCGCGGACGCTTTCTCGCTGTTCTCGCGCTTCGAGGGGAAACTCGAGCAGTTCAATGGCAATCTGCCGCGCGCCGTGGTCGAATTGGCGAAGGACTGGCGAACCGATAAAATCCTGCGGCATCTGGAAGCTCTGCTGCTGGTGGCGGACGCGAAGAACACCTTCATCCTGAGCGGCAACGGCGACGTGATCGAACCGGATGAGGACATCGCCGCCATCGGCTCGGGCGGTCCGTTCGCGCTTTCCGCGGCGACGGCCCTGATGCATCACACAAAGCTCTCGGCCAGGCAGATTTCGGAAGAGGCCATGAAGATCGCCGGCAAGACCTGCATCTACACGAACGACAACGTGATCTACGAGGAACTGGCCTGAGATGGTGATCTATCTTCCCGCTCAATCGGTGGACGAACGCCCGGTTCTGGATGAACTGACGCCGCGCGAAATTGTGCGCGAGCTCGACAAATACGTGGTGGGGCAGCCCGACGCCAAGCGCGCCGTCGCCATCGCGCTGCGCAATCGTCTGCGCCGGCAGAAGCTCCCGCCGGAGTTGGCCGACGACGTGATGCCGAAGAATATCCTCATGATCGGCCCGACAGGCGTCGGCAAGACCGAGCTGGCGCGGCGTCTGGCCAAGCTGGCGAACTCGCCGTTCATGAAGGTGGAAGCCAGCAAGTTCACTGAAGTCGGTTATGTGGGCCGCGATGTCGAATCGATGATCCGCGATCTGGTGGATATCGCGATCGATATGATCCGCGAGGAGAAGCTGGAAGAGATCGGGGACCGTGCCGAAGCCAACGCGGAAAACCGGCTGCTCGACATTCTGGTTCCACCCGCCCCGCAGGAGGCCGAGGTGGACAATCTGAAGACCCGCGAGAAACTGCGCGAGCGTCTGCGCGAGGGCAAACTGGACGAGCGCATGGTGGAGCTGGACGTGCGCGATCGCGGCCCCACGTTCGAGATAGCCGGCAACGTGAATCTCGAAGAAATGGGCATCAACATCAAAGAGATGCTGCCGCAGTTGTTCGGCTCGCGCGGATCCAAGAAACGCAATATGCGCGTGGCCGACGCCATGGATTATCTGGTCCAGGAAGAAGAGCAGAAGCTGATCGATATGGATCAGGTGACGCGCATCGCCATCGATCGGGTGGAATCGAGCGGCATCATTTTCCTCGACGAAATCGATAAGATCGCGGGGCGCGAGGGCGGCCATGGCCCCGACGTGAGCCGTGAAGGCGTGCAGCGCGACATTCTGCCCATAGTCGAAGGCACCACGGTCAACACGCGGCACGGCTTCGTGCGCACCGACCACATTCTGTTCATCGCCGCCGGCGCGTTCCACGTCTCGAAGCCGAGCGATCTGATTCCGGAACTGCAGGGCCGGTTTCCTATTCGCGTGGAGCTGAAATCGCTGACCGTGGAAGATTTCGTACGTATCCTCAAAGAGCCAAAAAACGCGCTGGCGAAACAGT
>JASHSD010000245.1 GCA_030036985.1 Bryobacteraceae bacterium | reverse complement strand
TGGAGAGACCGCACTACGGTCGCGACCTTGCCGCTCAGATCGTCGCGCGTGCGCAGAATGGCTTGCGGTGAGTTGGCTTCCTCCATAGCGCCCGCGATGATTCCGGCTACGTGGGTGCCGTGTCCGAACTGGTCGGTCAAGGGAGAATTGCCCCCCGTGAAATCGAGGTGCGTGAGGGGCAGGGGCAGGTCGAGATTGGCGAACTGGCGAAAGTGCCTGTGCCTTTCGTCGATCCCCGAATCGATTACCGCCCAGACGATCTCCCTGCCCTCGGCCCCGAAGGCCGCGCGCGCGCCGTCTGCTTTGACGGTCGCGACGGATTCGGTGAGGAGGGGCTGTAGTTCGGTGTCTTCCCAGATGTGGTGAATGGCCCGGGAGCCTGCGTCTTTTGCGACGATTTCGCGGATGGCGGCTCCAGTCAGCGTGGCGAAGATGTAGGGATGAGCGGTATCGCGCCGGATGCGGGCGTCGCGAATCAGTTCGCAGATGCGGTCGCAGGCCTTCTCGCGTCCGCCGCGGAAGCCGAGGTTCGGTTCAATGATGACGTCATAGAGCGGAAGGTGATCGTTCGAGCCTTCAATCCTGTCGAGCTTGTCGATAAGGGGCCTGCCGATCACGGCCTGCATCAGGTTTTGCGTCAGTCGATCGCGGGGAGTTTTCATGGAGATGCTGCAGCCAACCCGAAGATACAGCCGGGTGCGCGGGATTGCCGTCCGGATGCGCTGTGCGGACGAGCGTCCCATGCGTGAAGTTCCCCGGCATTTCAAGGATTTGCGGGGGAAGTACGCTTGTTCACAAAAATCTGTGAATGAGAAAATAGAGGCATGAGTCCGATCGATAAAACATCCGTGGCGGAAAAGGAAGTCGCGGAGCGGGAAGACGACCTGCGATACGACTGGCTGGATTCGGACATTGCTACGGAAGGCCGCAAGCCCGACCTGCAGGAGATCGAGGAAGACAGCTCCGCTCTCTGAGTTGCCGCGTGCCCGAATCGCGCATCGCATTGAGCTGGAGCAGCGGCAAAGACAGCGCCTGGGCGCTCTATTTGTTGCGGCAGTCTCCCGGCATTGAAGTGGCCACGCTGATCACCACGTTCAACGTGGCGGCGAACCGTGTCGCCATGCACGCGGTGCGGCGGGAACTGGTGGAGGCGCAGGCGCGGCGCACCGGCATACCGATCCATGGCATTGACCTGCCGTGGCCCTGCTCGAATGCGGAGTATGAGGCTCTGATGAGCGGGGCGTGCGGGCGCGTCGTCCGGGACGGCATCACGGCCATCGCGTTCGGCGATTTGTTTCTCGCAGATATTCGCGCCTACCGCGAGCGCCAGTTGGAAGGGACCGGACTCAAACCTCTCTTCCCGGTCTGGCGAATCCCCACGCGCGAACTTGCGTGGGAAATGATTCGGGCCGGAGTGAAGGCGAAGGTGACCTGCGTGGATCCGGCGAAGCTCGACCGTTCATTCGCCGGACGCGATTTTGACGCGTCGTTCCTGCGGGATTTGCCGGAGCCCGTGGATCCGTGCGGGGAAAATGGGGAATTCCATACATTTGTGTACGAATCGCCGGTTTTCAGCGAACCCATAAGCGTTGAAAGCGGGGAGATTGTGGAGCGAAATGGGTTCGTATTTGCGGATGTGCTGCCGGGCTGATGTCACCGGATCCGAGGGTTAGATAGCGGTTTCGATCGGTCTCGGGCCGGGCTGAAGCCCGGCCGCAGGCCCGAAGGCCTGATCCCACAAAAAAATGAAATCAGCGCGGTCGCATTACCCAACAGGCGGATTAGGGCGTCCGCCGCGGTCCGGGGGACAGCCCCCAATGTAAGCGGCTGATTCAGGAGGCCGCGCACGGTGGCCTCCGTTTTGCGTGTATCATATTGCAAAAATAGAGAGTAAGCTGGAAGAAATCGATGCGTGAATACTCAATTCTTCTGATCCGCGACGCGGAGCATCGGACGAATCCGGTGATGGCTGCTTTGCGGAACGGCGTAGAAGGAAAAATCGACTGGGTTTGCGTCGAGGCTTTGTTCGACGGACTGCGCACGATACAGGAGCGATCCTTCGATCTCATCGTTTCTGACCTGTTTCTTCCCGACGGCCAGGGTCTGGCGACGGTGAGGCATCTCAGGCAACAGGCGCCGCGGACTCCGGTGATCGTGCTTTGTCAGTCGGCGGACCGCGATACCGCCATGCAGGCCGTGCGTAAGGGCGCGTTTGATTTCGTTTGTTACGAGGAATTGGGCGACCCGGTGAAGTTGCGGAATGCCATTTTGGCGGCGCTGAAAAGCGAAGACGCCAAGCCGGTCGACAGCGGCGGCGAGGAGCGCAGGAACAACGCCCGGTTCCCCTGCCGGCTGGCGGTGAGTTATCAGGCGCTGGAGCATCCGTTTTTCTCCGGCGTTGCAACCAGCGAAACGCTGAACATCAGCAGTAAGGGGCTGCTTTTTTCCACCGACGAGGCGCTCAAGCCCGGGCAATTGCTGCAGGTGTCCGTGGACTGGCCGGCGCGGCTCGAAAATCAGGTGCCGCTGAAACTGGTGGCGGAAGGCCGGATCGTTCGTAATCTGAACGGGCAGGCCGCCATGCGTATCGATAAGTATGAATTCCGAACGCGCCGGGCGACGAAAGCCTCGGACGAGCCGGCGAGAAATAACTGACGAACGAAGCCGCCCGGCGGCCGGCACAGGAGCAAAGGGCGCGTCTCCCACGTCAGGGAGGCGATTTCCCGCACCACTTACTGCGGAAATGCGCCGACGCATCGTAGGCGATCGGTCGGCCATGGCCGAACCCGGCGGCATCGAATGAAAGGCCCGCAACCTTGCGCTGGCTCGCACGACCTTCCTCCAAATTCTCGAAGCCGACCGGATCGCCGAGGCCCAGGAGGTTCGTGCAAACGTCGCCCGCGAACAGCATTCGTCCGGGACGCCACAGCAGTGCGACCTGTCCCGCGCAATGGCCGGGAGCATGAATAACTTCGATGCCTCCGGCGATGGGCAATATTTCGCCCGCGGTCAAAGGCTGGTCGATGGCAACCGGCTCCATCCGCTCGCCGGGATGGAAGAACACCTTGCACAGCAGTCCGGCCAGACCGGGCGCCGGCGTCATGGGCCGAAATGGACCTCCACTCTCGGCGATGGGTATATCGAGCGGGTGCATCCAGGTTCTCGCATTGGTTTCCCGCACGATCGCCGCGGCGCTGCCGATATGGTCAGGGTGGC
>JASHSD010000244.1 GCA_030036985.1 Bryobacteraceae bacterium | reverse complement strand
TCGGCATGTGGAAAATCGCGCCCGCTCTGGCATGTGGATGTACCGTTGTGCTCAAGCCCGCCGAACTCACGCCGTTGACGGCGCTGCGAATCGGTGAACTGGCCCTGGCGGCCGGATTTCCGCCCGGCGTCCTTAACGTCGTGCCCGGTTTCGGTAAAACGGCGGGCGCCGCATTGGTTGACCACCCCGATGTCGACAAAGTAACGTTCACCGGCTCGCCCGCAGTCGGGCGTCAGATCCTGCGCGGGTCCGCCGGCAATCTGAAGCGTGTCACGCTGGAACTCGGCGGCAAGTCAGCCAACATCATCTTCCCGGACGCCAATCTGGATCTGGCCGTCAAGGCCGCGGGTGCGGGAATCTTCTTTAACAGCGGTCAGGTCTGCTCGGCCGGTTCGAGAATACTTGCTCACGAAGATATCTACGACGAAGTCGTGGAGCGGCTGGCGGCGCGCGCAAAGACGGTGCGGGTTGGCGATCCGGGAGACAAGGCTACATCCATGGGGCCGTTGGTTTCCGCCGTCCAGATGAAGCGCGTGCTCGATTACATCGAGGTCGGCCGAAGTGAAGGCGCGCGGATTGCGACTGGCGGCGACCGGCGCGCCGGCACCGGCTACTTTGTCGAGCCTACGGTCTTTGCCGGCGTCAACCACGACATGCGGATTTCCCAGGAAGAAATCTTCGGCCCGGTTGCCGCCGTCATCCCTTTCAAGGATGAGAAGGACGCTATGAGTTTGGCCAACGGTACGAGCTATAGTTTGGCCGCGGGTGTTTGGAGCTCCGACATCGGCCGGGTTCATCACTTCATCAAAGGCCTCAAGGCCGGAACGGTGTGGGTGAATACTTTCGGACCCACCGATGTCCGATTGCCCTGGGGAGGCGTCCGGGACTCCGGCTTCGGCCGCGAACACGGCGATATGGCGATCGAGAACTTCACCGAACCCAAAGCGGTTTGGATCAATACAGCCCGCTGACATACTCTCGCGATCCGCCCGCCCTGTGCGCGCGCACAGGGCGGTTTTCATCCCCGTTTCGCAATCGCGATACACTGGGCACACGGAGCCAACACTGAGTATGCAGCACCGAACCGCGGCGGCCGTACTGGTCTGCGCGGTTATTACCCCATTGGCCGCATTCGCGGCAAAGCAGCAATCCCCAACACAGCAGCCCCCGCGGGCCGGCAAGGTTGAGATCATGAAGGCCGCGGACGTGAAGCCCGGCATGATGGCCACCGCCTGGACCGTCTTCAAAGGCGATACACCCGAGGCTGTGCCTGTCGAGATCATCGGCACATGGAAGAACATGTGGGGACCCGGACAGGACGTGATTATCGGCAAAATGGGCGGCAAGGCCCAGCGCACGAACGTCGCGGGCGGGATGAGCGGAAGCCCGGTTTATATTGACGGAAAGCTGATCGGCGCTGTGGCCCTGCGCATGACCACGTTCTCGCCGGATGCGATCTGCGGCATCACGCCGATCGAGCTGATGCTAGAAATCAATCAGTTCGACAAGACGAAGCCGCTCTCGGCGCATTATCCCGAGGCCGATGCGCAGTCGCAGAAACCGGCCGGACTGCTCGGCGAGCCCACCATGACCGAGATCGCCACGCCGCTTCTCTTTTCCGGGTTCAGCGAGAACGTGCTGCGCCAGTTCGCGCCGGTCTTCGATGAATTCGGCGTGACCGCGGTCGAAGGCGGCGCGGGCAACGCGCTGACCTCGAACAAGCCGGCCGCCGACTGGAGGACTGCGCTGCAGCCCGGCCAGAGCGTCGCGGGCGTGCTGGTCTCGGGCGACATGAGCGTGACAGGGCTTGGCACGGTGACTTATAACGACGGGAAAAAGATCCTCGCGTTCGGGCATTCGTTCTTCAATATAGGTCCTATCGATATGCCGATGAGCAAAGGCGAGGTGCTGACGATCCTGCCCTCGCAGTATGAGCCGAACAAGCTGGCCAATGCGACGGAGATCGTCGGGGCGCTGCATCAGGACCGCCACAGCGGGATACTGGGCGTGCTCGGCGAAGAGGCGCCCATGATCCCGGTGACGGTGAAGATCCGCTCGATGGACGCGGGTGGCCCCGAGGGTTCGGTGCGAGCCGAGAAGGTTTATCACTTCAACGTGTTTCAACAGCAGAAGTGGACGCCGCAGCTGATGACGATGACTCTGGCGAATTCCATCAACGGCATCAATGAGCTGGTGGATGAGGCGACTTATCGGCTCAGCGGGACGGTCCATTTTGCGGACGGAAAGAACGAGCTGAACGTCAACACGATGCAGAGCGTGACGGACGGGCCTTTTCCCGTTCCCACGCTGCTTTCCAACTGGTGGGGCGAGAAGTTCTACCGGCTGTACAACAACGCGGTGAAGATTCCGGAGCTGAAGGACGCGACGGTGACCATCGATCTGCTTCCCGAGCGCCGCATCGCCACGATCGAGAATGCGTGGACGCCCAGCGAGAACGTGCGTCCCGGCGATGAGATTCCGATCAAGGTCTTCCTGCGGCCTTATCGCGGCGAGCGCATCGAACGCGATTTCAACCTGAAGGTTCCGCCCGGGATTACAAAGGGCGAGCATCGCATTCTGCTCAGCGACGCCGACGTCGCCAACCGGATGCAGACGCTGGCGGCGTCGACGAACCGGTATATGGACGTGACTCAGCTGGTTTCGCTGCTCAACCAGGAGCGCAGTAATAACAAGCTCTATGTTTCCCTGGTGGCCGCGAATCCTACCGCCTACTATGAGGACAAAACGCTGCCTAGTTTGCCTTCGTCTATCCTCAACGTGATGCAGGCGGGACGCACCACGACTGAGACGATCGTTACTTCGCCCGAGAGCGCGAGCGAGCAGATGTCGCTGCCTTTCGACTATGTTGTAAACGGCAGCTATACGCTTCGCGTCGTAGTAAAGTGACAGAGAAGAAGAGGGCCGGTTGCCAACCCAATGCCACGTTGGATTTTCCAGCCTTATTGTGGGGCCAGCGCTTCGGCGCTGCCAGCCGCCCTTCCGGGCGGTCTGGAGTCACGCAAATCCGATGGTTAGGTCGTGGTTTCGATCGGTTTCGGGCCGGGCGGAAGCCCGGCCGCAGGCCCGAAGGCCTGGCCCCACATGGCGCCAGTAAAGTAAGTGAAGTGCGAATGAAGATCATCCTGCTCCTGGCCGCGGGAGCCATCCTATGTATTGCGGGCGAGACCCGCTCCTGGGTTCAGTCGGATTACAAGGACTTCGAAAAAGGCAACATCAAAGACCTTTCCATCCGCAGCGACGGCCGGCTTTCGCTCGCGCCGAAGACCACTGAAGTCTACGACGCCTCGACCGCCTATCTTTGGACTCTGGCGCAGGACTCCCATGGAAATCTCTATACGGCGGGCGGTCCGGGCGCGAAGGTGTTTCGCATCGGGCCGAACGGCAAGGGCGTAAAGATCGCCGAGTTCGACGCACTCGAGATCCACGCCATCGCCGTGGATTCGAAAGACCGTGTCTACGTCGCCACCGCGCCGGACGGGAAGATCTATCGCATCACTCCGGACGGAAAATCGACGCAATTCTACGATCCGAAACAGAAGTATGTGTGGTCGATGCTGTGCGATTCGGCGGACAACTTGTATATCGCGACGGGCGACCAAGGCGAAGTGCATCGCGTCACGCCGGACGGCAAAGGCGAGGTCTTCTTCAAGACGGACGAGACCCATGCGCGGTCGATGGCGATGGATCATGCCGGCAATCTCATCATCGGCACCGAGCCCGGGGGACTGGTCATTCGCGTCTCGCCCAAA
>JASHSD010000243.1 GCA_030036985.1 Bryobacteraceae bacterium | reverse complement strand
GCCTGCAGCGTTGAAAACCCGTCGAGTTCGGGTCGAAAACGCCGGGCGAAAGCCCGGTCGCAGGGCCGAAGCCCTGGCCCCACAACCGCGCGGGATTTCATCACCTGGAGCTGGATTGCCATTCGGCCGCAGACGACCTGCGCGCGGTGTAAGCTCTCAAATTGGATAACCTGACGCATTCACTGGTGGGCCTGTTTCTGGCCCGCGCGGGCCTGAAGCGCTTCACGCCGCGCGGCACGGCGATTCTGGTGCTCGGAGCGAACGCACCGGATCTCGACGCGGTGTCCTGGTTCGGCGGTCCCGCGGCCTACCTTCATTGGCACCGCAATATCACTCATTCCGTTATCGCGCTGCCCTTCATGGCGCTGCTCACCGTTGCGATCGTGCGCGTGCTCGGCAGACAACAAGTGCGATGGCTGCCCGCGGTGCTGATCGCGATGATCGCCGTGGCGTCGCATCTGATCCTCGATCTCACCAACGTCTACGGCGTGCGGTTGGCTCTGCCGTTTTCGGGACATTGGTGGCACTGGGATATGACGCCGATCGTCGATCTCATCATTTGGGCGATTCTGTTGCTCGCGGTTGTGGCGCCGATGTTCGGACGCTTGGTGGGCTCGGAAATCGGCGAGCGCCGCAAAGCTCCGGGAGCGGGATGGGCGGTTACGGCGCTGGTGCTGCTGACCGCGTTCGACTATGGCCGCTACGTCCTGCATGGCCGCGCGGCCGCGCTGATGGACTCGCGCGTTTATGACGACGCCGCGCCGCTGAGTGTGACCGCATTCCCCGGCGAGAATCCGCTGCGCTGGATGGGAACTGCGCAAACTCCGAACGGCTATGCGCAGGTCCCGATCAATCTGCTGGGGCGCTTCAATCCGGACGATGCGGTGGTGTTCCATAACGCGGAACGAACGCCGGCCGTGAATGCGGCGATGGCGACCAAGCCGTTTCAAACTTTCCTCGAATTTGTGCAGTTTCCGATTTGGGTGACCGAACCGGCGCCGGATATGGATCGCGCGACTGTGGTCCGCCTGGTGGACCTGCGCTTCGGCACGCCTGCCGCGCCGGGTTTTGAGGCTGTGGCCACGGTGACCGACCGTAATCAGGTGGTGAATTCGACACTGTCGATGGGTGTGCCGTCGGGGCCAGGCGCCAAATGACGCGCACGAAAAAAGGCGGTTGGGTCTCGGCTGCGGAGATCGAACGAAGTCCGTCGGGCCGTCCGCTCTGCCGATGGTGCCGGGCCGAAGTGCCCAAGCGCCGGCGAACGTTTTGTTCCGATGCCTGCGTGCATGAGTGGAAACTGCGCACCGATCCGGGTTATCTGCGGGAGAAGGTTTTCGCGCGCGATAAGGGCGTCTGCGCGGCTTGCGGCGTCGATACGATCGCGCTGCGGCGGGATATGCGCAAGCTGGATTATGCGGCGCGGCGGGAGTTCCTCAAAACGTGGAGACTGCGCGAGGGCAGCCGGAAGTCTCTGTGGGATGCCGACCATATCGTGCCGGTCGCGGAAGGCGGCGGCCAGTGCGATCTCTCGAACATGCGCACGCTCTGCCTGCGGTGTCACGCGGCGGCGACGGCGGCGCTGCGCGCGAGGTTGCGAAAGGCAGCTACTGCTTCAGCTCGCAGCTGATCAGATGGATTTCGGTCGTGCCCACGTTTTCGACCGAATGCGGCGGCAGGCAATCGATCCAGACGCCTTTGCCCATGGGGCGCGAATCGACGCGGGTGTCCAGAAGCAGTTTGCCTTCGCCGTCGCGGCGGATGAAATCTCCGGGCGAAATCGTATAGTAAACGGCCGGCCAGCGATGCGTATGCACCGGGACCACATCGCCCGGCGGGATGCGCGTGTCGAGCAGGCGCATGCGTTCATTCTCGAAGATCAGTTTGTGGTGGAGCGTCGCGGCGATGAGCGCATCCAGCGAATCCGGCCAGGGCCAGGCGACATTACTTTCCGACGCGCTATTTTCCGACAAGGTGGGCGACATCTTTGTTGTTCTCGTTGCAGATGAATTCGAAGATTTGTTCGGTGGGCGCGAGTTCGGCAACCCGTTTCATCGTATACGGCTTCGCCAATACACCGGGATCGTCGACGGTGATCTCGGTTTCGAGATGGCCAAGATCGGGGCGGCGGTAGCGCTCGACGACGTGCAGCTGGTCGGAGTGCGGATGCGCTTCCTGATCGAGCCAGGCGCGTTCGTCGAACGAGGTGCGGTCGATGACGAGCGTGTCGCCATCCCAATGCCCGACGTTATCGCCGTACCATGCCGGCGTGGGGTCTTTCAGGTGCGGGCGGCCGTCGATGTAGTACTGATGAAAGCCGGGACTGTCGTCGTCGGAGATCACGACCATGATGGCGGGGCTCTCCACCGTTTCCCAAACGGGTCCGAGACGCAGGATCGGCGGCGGCAGACAATGAGCCTGCGGGCTATCCTTGCGGTTGTTGTCGGCTCTTTGTTTGGCGACGGCGACGGCATTCGGGAGGAACTCGGGTTTGCCGGGGTCGATGGTGCGGGGCGACCACCAGATTCCGGAGAGATCGGGTTTGCCGTCCGCCATGCGGGGCGCGGGTCCGGAGGGCGGATGGTGCTTCTTCGCATCGGCGGTGATGGCGAGGGTGTCTTCGCCGAGCGTGCTGAGCTGCGAGGTTTCCTCGATGTGGATGTCGAGCGACGAGGTGGTCGCATTGGCAACGACGACGCCTTTATGGTCGTAGCCTTTGAGGCCGGGAATATTGACAGTGAGTTCGTAGGAGCCGGGGGGAAGGCCGCGC
>JASHSD010000242.1 GCA_030036985.1 Bryobacteraceae bacterium | reverse complement strand
AGTTTTCGCCTGGGAGTCTTCATTTCTTCAGCACCTCCGCCTCTTCCGAACCCGCGGCCGCGGCGGCGCTCTTTGCTTCTTCGCGCGAACGCGTCTTGTCGCCCCGCGCCAGCAGCAGGCCGACGATCCCGCGCGGCAGGAACAACGTAACCAGTACGAACAGAGAGCCGAGCGCGTAAAGCCATACTTCGGGAAACGCTCCCGTAAGATACGTTTTCGCGTAGTTGACCAGCACCGCGCCGGCGATGGCTCCGTAAAGTGTGCCGCGACCTCCAACCGCAACCCAGACCACCGCCTCGATCGAATTGATCGGTGAGAACTCGCTCGGATTGATGATGCCGACCTGCGGCACATAGAGCGCGCCCGCCACGCCCGCAACAATGCCCGAAAACACGAACAACCACAGCTTGAAGGATTCGACCGGGTAGCCGAGAAACCGGGTCCGGCTCTCCGCATCGCGGATTGCGAGAATCACGCGGCCGGCACGCGATCTGACGATCGCGCGGCAAGCCATATAGCCGGCCGCTAGCGCCGCGGCGGTGACCATGAGCAGCACGACGCGGGTTCGGTCGGAATGCAGATCGAAGCCCAGAATGTCCTTGAAGTCGGTGAAGCCGTTGTTGCCGCCAAACCCCATATCGTTGCGGAAGAATGCCAGCATCAGCGCGTAAGTAAGCGCCTGGGTGATGATCGAGAAATAGACGCCGGTGACGCGCGAACGAAATGCGAACCATCCGAACACCAGCGCCAGCAGGGCCGGCACGAGCACCATCATGAGCAAGGCAACGGGGAAGTGGTTGAATCCGTGCCAGAACCACGGCAGCGATTTATAGTTCAGAAAAACCATGAAGTCCGGGAGTATCGGATTGCCGTAAACGCCGCGAGGACCGATCTCCCGCATCAGATACATCCCCATGGCGTATCCGCCGAGCGCAAAGAAAGCCGCGTGGCCGAGACTTAGAATGCCGCAGTATCCCCAGATCAGGTCCAGCGACAGCGCGAGCATGGCGTAACACATGTACTTGCCGATAAGAGTGATCCCGAAGGCGGACAGGTGGAACGCGGACGAGGCCGGCACGGCCTGGTTCAATACGGGCGCGGCGACTGCCAGCGCGGCCAGTATGCTCAGGAGCCATGTCCCTCCCCGATCGCCCTTTCGCCCGACGCCTCGCTCGACCAGCGTGGTGCGCCGCCAGAGACCTGGCGCGGGCCCCGGTTTTCGTTCACTCACTTCGCGCCTTTCTCCACTTATTTATCCTCCGCCGCGCGGCCGCGTTGCGGGAAGAGTCCGCGCGGGCGCGCCTGTATGAAAAGAATCAATGCGACGAGGACGAATATCTTAGCCAGCACGGCGCCTGCCCAGGGCTCGAGCAACTCATTCACGACTCCCATCGACGTACCGCCGATGAGGGATCCCCAGAGATTGCCGACGCCGCCAAAAACAACCACCATGAACGAATCGATGATGTAGGATTGCCCCAAGTCCGGCCCGACGTTCGTCAACTGGCTGAGCGCGACACCCGCCACGCCCGCGATACCCGATCCCAGACCGAAGGTCATCGCATCCACCCATTCGGTGCGGATACCCATCGCCTTCGCCATCGCCCTGTTCTGGGAGACGGCTCGTATGTTGAGACCGATCCGGGTGCGCTTGAATACCACAAGGATGACAAAGAACACGATAAGCGTGAAGAGGACCACGTAGAGACGGTTGTAGGTAATCTCAAGCGCGTCGTTCAGCCGCAAAGAGCCGCTCATCCAGTCCGGCGTGACTACGGATCGGTTAAGCGCCGAAAAAATAGAACGAACCGTTTGCTGCAGGATGAGGCTTACACCGAAGGTCGCGAGCAAAGTCTCCAAGGGCCTTCCGTAGAGAAATCGGGTAATCGTGCGCTCCATCAGAACTCCGGTGAGACCCGCCACGATGAACGCCGCCGGAATCGCGGCGAATATCGACGCCCCGATGTGATTGGGCATGATCTGCTGAACCACCCAAGTTGTATACGCGCCCAGCATCATCAGCTCGCCGTGAGCCATATTGATGACTCCCATGACGCCGAATGTGATGGCCAGGCCGATGGCGATCAGAACCAGCACCGACCCCAGGCTAAGACCGAAAAACAGCGTCTGAACGTCCCCGTAGAAACTGCGCCAATGATCGATGGATTTGCCCGCGACGGCGGCTGCCTGCCGCACCCGCTCGTCAGGTTCGGCGAAGCTGCCGTCGGGCGCCTTATCGAGGAGAAGCGCCAGTCTGTTGCGAACGTCCTGGCTGACGCTGTGGCGCAGTGTATTGACGGCATTGAGACGCGGCTGGCCGTCTGGTCCGTCCAGCGCGGCGAGCGCCAGCCCGATGTCGATTTCTTTTCTGACGCCTGAATTGGTTTCCACGGCGAGACGCCGGCGCAGCAACGCCACAGTCGAGTCGGTCAGCGATTTTTCGATCTCCCGCGCCGCATCGAGCCGCACCGACGGATCGGGGCTCGATAACGAGAATCGCGCCACATCCTCGCGCAGCACCCGCCGCAAAGCGTTGTTCGTGCCGATCTGAGTCATGCTGTCCGCTTTGGCGGACCCGGCGCTCTTCAGCGTCAGCACATCGATTAAATTGAGGGGATCGCCGTCAGCCGACTTTGAGATGAAGATTTTCTGATCGTTGTTGCGATAGAAGAGCCGTTCTTCGAGCAAGGCCGTGAGAACCGCCCGCACGCTTGGGTGACCGGTCTGACCCAATCGTTCGATGATGGCGGGCTTGCTGTCGTAGTCGGCGTCGCGGAGTTGGCCCAGTGTGGAGAGAAAACTCTGGTCCTTCGGCGATTGGGCGTGTGCGGGGATTATGCCCGCAAGGGCGAGCAGCAGCAGCGCGAACAGCCGCGGCCCGCCCGAGGGGAGGCGTTTCATTATTTGTAGTTC
>JASHSD010000241.1 GCA_030036985.1 Bryobacteraceae bacterium | reverse complement strand
CCACGGGCGTCCACGAACCCGCGTCGATCGCGTATTCGGCGCGGCGCAGAGCCGAAGCGCTGTCCTGCGCCCCGAAGCTGATATCCGCTCCCGTTCCGGCGCGCGTCGCCGACTGAATCCGCACGGTCGGCGGCGTGTTGTCGATCAGCACCGGCGAACTGACCAGGTCCGCTTCCTTCGCCGTTCCGGGCGGGTTGGATTCGCGGTCCGAAGCCGTGACTTTGAAGTAATAGCGGCCATCGGCGAGGGCATCGCCGTCGAGGGTCAGATTGCTGTCGTGGAGGTTTTTGCGCAGCGGCTTCCATTCCCGCTCGCCTTCGCCGCGGAAATCGACTTCGTAGACAAGCTTGTCGCCGTCCGGATCGTCGGCCTGCCACGCAATCATCAGTTGCTGCTGCGATGCGCGGGACAGCGTCTGCGTGGGCGTTCCGGTGGAAGTCACCGGCGTCGCATCGCCGGTATCGGTGACGGTAACGGTGTACGGAGCCGTCGCCGCACTGGCGCTCGATCCGCCTTTGGCGGCGCCGGCGTTGGCGACCGGAGTCACCGTGGTCAGCACCGTCACCGAATGCACCACCGGCGGATTATTCTGCGGCAGGTAAGCCGCGCTGACGTTTTCGATCGTGGCGCCAGTGCCGGTCAGCTTGGCTTCGTATTGCAGAAAACGCGCGTTGGGGCTTTGAATCTGCGCTCCGTTGGCGTCGGTCAAAGGCTGCGACCAGTCGCTCCATGTGGAATCGGGGCGAATGCTGTTGCCACTGCGCGTGCGCATGGATATTTGGCCCGCGCCCTGGTCGCCCTCCCAACGCAGCCGACCCCAGCGCGCCACCGTGCCCGCGTCGAAGACCGGCGATTCATACGTGCCCGCGCTGCCCGAATTCCCCAGCCGATAAATCTTGCCCATGTTGCCGGTCGCGGCAAGCATGGACCCGCGCCATTGCAGCAGACGCGTGGCCTCGGCCTCGTTCGTCTGCGCCACCAGAGTCAGTTTGCTGTCGCGCGAAAGGCGGTAAATGCGGCCGCTCTCGTCGGTTGTGAAATAGACCTGCCCGTCCGGCGCGGGAAGAATATCGTAAACGTCCTCTTCCTTCGAACTCCACAGCGTATCGACGGTGTTATCCGGATTGATGCGATAAATCGCGCTCTTTTCGACCGGCGTGGTGTCCGTAGTGATTGCGGTAGTCGTTGTCACAGTGGGCGCGGCTTGAGCCGGCATCGGTTCCTGCGGCTTCACGGGCGTGGGCGGATTGATTTCCCCGCCGGCATCGGCCGTCACCGTGATGCTGGTGGTGGCGCCGCTGGTGACATCCGTCTGCGTATTCAGATTCGCCTGTGCGCCCTGCACCTTCTTCTCCAGCGCGCCGCCTAACGCCACCGCATACACGCTGCCATCCGCATTGGGCGAAACCGCGCGAATCTCAGGCAGATTCGAATCGTAGAGCACGAACGCCTTGTCCTTCGCGGTGATGCGATACAGAATGCCGTTCGGCTCGGTGCCTGCGAGCAGGCGGCCCTGCTGGTCGACCATCAGGCCAGTGACGTTGCCCTGGCCGGTATCGTAATAAACGCCGCCCTGGCCCGCGGCGGTGATGCGGAAGACGCGGCCGTTGTCGCCGGTGCCCGCATAGAGAGTGCCGTCATCCGTCAGCGCCAGCGCCCAGATGTACTTGGTCTTCGGATCGAAGTATTCGGAAGCCTTGCCGTTTTCGATGCGATAAATCTTTCCGTCGGGCGAGCTTGCCGCGTAGACCACGCCTTTCTTATCGACGGCGATCGCGAACACCTCAGGCCGGTCCGCGGTCCAGAACAGCTTCGCGGTGCCGTTCGCCTCGATGCGGAAAATGCGTCCGCGATTTCCAGTGGCGGCATAGAGCGCGCCATCCGGCGCCGGCGCCACGCTCCAGATCACCGGCTGTTCGGACGTGAACAGCGTATCCAGCTTCGGCGCCAGCGAAAGCCGCCCGTCGCGTCCCAGGGAAACGCCGTCGAACTTGCCTTTGACGAAATCGGAAAAACTCGTCATCTCCCAAACGGCGGAAGTGGACGCTCCGGCCAGACCGGCCGTCAGACCCAACAATAAAACCAGCTTCACTCTTTGACCTCAACCTGCACGGTGCGCGAACCGATGACCATCATTTCTCCCGCGTCGATCACCAGTTCGGCTATTTTCGAATTGCGGTCCTGCGAGACGTTCTGCGTCGTGCCCAGAACCAGCGCCAGCGAAGGCGGCGGGTCCGGCAGTTCCTCCCCCGCGACTTCATACGCGGGTTCGGCGCGCCACACGCGCACATAGGCCTTATCGCTCGGACGCAGTCGGCCCACCGTCGAAATGGACTGTTCCGGCGAATGCGGCGTTTCGTTGATAATCTGGCGCAACTCGGCCAGGCCCGTCTGCGAGCCGTCGGCGACCGTGAAGTAGAGCGTCCCGGGCGCGGTGCCCAGCGGGATTTTGTACTTGATCGACCGGGTCAGTTCCACGCCGTTCTCGCCTTCGAGTTGCGTCATCAACTCGATGGTGTCGCCGGGCTTCACTTCCTTGCGCGAAAGATAAACCTGGCCGATGTTCAGCTCTTTTTTCACGTCGAACGATTCGAGCCGCAAGGAAATATTTTTCACCTTTAGTTGGTCGAAGCCGGCTTGCATCAGGTAGGCCAGCGGCACGGCGGTGGCGGTTGAAAGCGGCATGGCTTCGCCGCTGTCTCCGGCATAAATGTTCTGTAGTTCGACCTTGTCCTTGCGGTTCACGAACTCGATCGAACCGTTCACCATCACGCTGGAAACGCCCTGGGCGCGCTCGGTCGCGTTAACCGACGAAAACAGCGCCATCTGGAACAGCACGGGCGTGAGATAGCGGTCGTTGACCATCCGCATGTGATAGTGCTGCACCTGCTTCGTATCCTGGACCACGTCGATATCGAGCGGGATCATATCCGCGCGCTTTCTCAGCGACCCGGCGATGGCGGTGTCGCGGTCCTGCGAAATCACGCCCATCAGTTCGTGCGCCGAAGAGATCTTGAACGATGTGTTCGTATTCGCGACTAGCGTGATCACTTCGGATCGCGTGAACGGCAGATCGGTGGGGCCGACCGCGAGGAACTGGTGGCCGAACGCATACACCTTGT
>JASHSD010000240.1 GCA_030036985.1 Bryobacteraceae bacterium | reverse complement strand
CACGATCTTCTACGAATATCCGGGCACGTACCGCATCATCCCGACCGACGGCCGGCCGCACCGGGCCGATCTGGATCCGACCTGGATGGGCGATTCGGTCGCGCATTGGGAAGGCGACACTCTGGTCATCGACGGCACGGGCTTCAACACCAAAACCGAAGTCGACGGCTACCATCACACCGAAGCCCTGCACACGGTGGAGCGCATCACCCGGCCGGATTACAACACGCTGCACTATGAAGTGACGATCGAAGATCCGAATGTGTTCGTCGGTCCGTGGACCGAGACCAAGACATTCAGGCTGCGCCCCGAGCTGGAGAAGATCGACGAGTTCGTCTGCGAAAACAACCACGACTACAGCAAGGACTTCAAAAAATAGTTGTGGGGTCAGGCTTTCAGCCTGCCGCCGGGCTTCCGGAATTGAAGTGGCGCAGGCACTCGTGCCTGCCGGGCCGGGACTCATCCCGGCCCTTGCCTTTTACTCGTGGATCGATCACCAGATTCTGCAGCATGCCCGAAGGACCGCCTGGGCTTCGCGCCGCCGGATGTGCTTCATATACGCGAATGTCTCACTTGAGATCTGTTCGCTGCAGGGCAGCATCTGAACTTCAATTGCGTCGCCCGGCGGTGGATTATTGACGGTCTGATAGCCGTTTTCATGACTCACGCAATCGTCGGCGAACGCGCCGTAGTCAGAATGGCGCGCGGCGTGGTCAAAAGCGGAATCGCCGCCGCATTCGCGCCGCCCGCCCATAACTGTTCGATCTCATGAATCTGTCCGCGATCGATCTTCAGGCGAACGGCAATCAGATTATCCTTGCAGTTCCCAAATGTACGCGGCCTGGCCGAAAACTGTATGATAATTTTATCCACCCTTCATTTCATTCGTAACCAGGGACCATGCCCAAAAAGACAGCCGCTCCGCAAATGCCGGGGCCCCCGCGACCGCCGACGGCCAAGCTCATGGCGCTGCTCAAGCCTTACACCGGCCTGATCGCGCTGCTGGTCATCCTCACTATCGCGGCGAACAGCCTGAACCTCGTCGTGCCCAAGCTGATTGCCTCCGCCATCGACGAATGGACGCGAGGACACTTCTATCTCCGCACGATCGTGACGGAGTTTGTGCTGGTCGCCGTGCTGGTCTTCATACTGACGTACGCTCAGACGATCGTACAGACGTACGCTTCCGAACGCGTGGCCAAGGATCTGCGCACGCGTCTGGCCGCGAAGATCTCGGTGCAGTCATTCGCGTGGGTCGAGCAGATCACGCCGGCCAAACTGCTCACCAATCTCACCTCCGACGTGGATTCGGTGAAGACGTTCGTCTCGCAGGCCATCGCCTCGATCATTTCGTCGCTCTTTCTTATCGTTGGCGCCAGCGTTTTGCTGCTTTCAATTAATTGGCGGCTCGGCCTCGGCATTCTCGGCATCATTCCCTTCATCGCCATCACGTTTCAACTGGTGCTGCGCAAAGTGCGCGTGCTCTTCCGCAGAGGACAGGAAGCCATCGACTGGCTGAACCGCGTGATCAGCGAAAGCATCCTTGGCGCGTCCCTCATCCGCCTGCTGAACACGCAGCAGATCGAATATCAGAAGTTTCTTTTGGCCAACACCGAGGCCAGGGACATCGGCCTGAGCATTCTGGCGTTGTTCGCCAGCCTCATCCCGTCCATCACGCTGGCCACGAACACGGCGACGGTCGTGATTCTGGCGCTGGGCGGCCATTTCGTCATTGCGGGCAGCATGTCGCTGGGCAATTTCACGGCGTTCAATTCCTATCTCTCGATTCTCATTTTTCCGATCATCCTCATCGGCTTCATGAGCAACGTGATCGCGCAGGCCGGCGCTTCCTACGCGCGCATCGGCATGGTTCTGGCGGCGAAGGAAGAGGCGAAGGTCGGACGCTTGATTTCAAGCCTGCGCGGCGACGTCGGCGTGCACGACGTCACGCTCACGTTCGGCGAAAAATCGGCGCTGAAGAACGTTTCCATCGCCGCGCCGGCGGGCACCAGAACGGCCATCATCGGCCCGACCGCGGCCGGAAAAACGCAGCTCCTCTATTTGCTCATCGGCCTGCTGAAGCCGACCTCGGGAACCATTGCCTATGACGACGAAGCGATCGATAACTACGATAAGGAATCGCTGCACCGGCACGTGGGATTCGTCTTCCAGGACAGCGTGATGTTCAATCTCACGCTGCGCGAGAATATCGCCTTCAGCAATACGGTGGAAGACAAAGACATCGAGAAGGCGATCCGCACGGCGGAATTGAACGACTTCATCGGCGCGCTGCCGCAGGGCCTCGACACGGTGGTTTCCGAGCGCGGAACCAGCCTTTCCGGAGGCCAGAAGCAGCGGGTGATGCTGGCGCGCGCTCTCGCGCTCAATCCGACCGTGCTGCTGCTCGACGACTTCACCGCGCGCGTCGATTCGAAAACCGAGCGCTCCATTCTCGAAAACGTCCGCCGCAATTATCCCGGCATCACGCTGATTTCGGTGACCCAGAAAATCGCGTCGGTCGCCGATTACGACCAGATCGTTCTGTTGATGGAAGGCGAAGTCCTGGCCACCGGGACTCACGAGGAGCTGATGGCGGTTTCGCCCGAGTACGTGCAACTTTATGACAGCCAGCGCAGTACGAGCCACTACGAAATACACGCTTGAGAAGCCGGTTCCCGGCGCGCGTCCGAAGAAGTCTCTGCGCGAAACGGGCAAGGCTTTTCTGCCGCTGCTGTCCGCCGAAAAGGGCAACGTGATCGCGGCGATAGTCGCCATCGTGATCAGCTCGCTCGCGTCGCTGATCACGCCCATGCTGATCATTCGCGCCATCGACCGGTACATCCGTCCGAAACACCCCGAGGGGCTGCTGTCGGCCGCGGCGGTTGTGCTCGCAATCTACGTGGCCGGCGCGATCGCCAGCTACACTCAGGTGCTGAAAATGGGCGGCGTCGGGCGGAGGCTGCTCTTTTATATCCGAAACGAGCTTTTCCGGAAACTGGAATCGCTTCCCGTCGCGTTTTTCAATCAGAACAAGGCCGGCGACCTGATTTCGCGCCTCAACAACGATACGGACAAGCTGAACCAGTTCGTCGCGCAGTCGCTGATGCAGTTCATCGGCGCGGTGTTTCTGATCACGGGCGCGGGCGTGTTTATCGTCAGCCTCGATGTGCGGCTCGGAATCGCGGCGCTGCTGCCGGCGCTTCTGGTGGTGCTGATCACACGCGGTACGTCGGCCTGGATCCGGCGCAAGAACCTCAGGAGCCTGCAGACGCTGGGCGGCATGAGTTCGGAGGTGCAGGAAAGCCTCAACAACTTCAAGGTGATCGTCGCCTTCAATCGCGTGGATTATTTCCGCTCGAAGTTCAATTCCGCCAACGACAAAAATTTCGCCGCGTCGACCTCGGCCGGCATC
>JASHSD010000009.1 GCA_030036985.1 Bryobacteraceae bacterium | reverse complement strand
AGTTCTTCCATGACGCCCGCGCTGGACTCGATGATCTTCGGGCGATCCTTCTGCCACGCTTCGGCGATGCGTTCGAGCACGAGCGGAAAGCCGGCGCGGCCATACCGGTTGTCCGGCGGGAAATAAGTTCCGCCTACGAACGGCTGCAGATCGGGCGTAAGCCAGACCGACATCGGCCAACCGCCGCCGCCTGTGGTGGACTGCACGTAGTTCATGTAAATCCGATCGATGTCGGGACGTTCCTCGCGATCCACCTTGATGGGCACGAACCAGCGATTGACCAGCGCGGCAATGGCCTCGTTTTCAAACGACTCGCGCTCCATCACGTGGCACCAATGACAGGTCGAATAGCCGATTGACAGAAAAATCGGCTTATCTTCGCGGCGTGCTTTTTCGAACGCTTCCTCGCCCCAGGGGTACCAGTCGACAGGGTTATGCGCGTGCTGCTGAAGATACGGACTCTTCTCTTGAATCAGGCGATTCTCGTGCATAGTCTCAATTACAGGAGAACACGGCGGATGAGCGACGAACCGGTGGTGGAACTGAAGACGCGGATCGAGCACGACAGCATGGGCGCGATGGCGGTGCCGGCCGACGCGCTGTACGGCGCGCAGACAGCGCGGGCGATCGAAAATTTTCCCATCGGTTCGTTGCGCCCGCAGCGGCCGTTCATTCGCGCGCTGGGTTTCATCAAGGCGGCGGCGGCGCGTGTCAACGGCGTGCACGATTGGATCGATCTGGCGATGGCCGGCGCGATCGAACGCGCGGCGATGGCGGTCGCCGAGGGCAAATACGATTCGCAGTTCGTCGTCGATGTCTTTCAGACCGGCAGCGGCACTTCCACCAACATGAACGCCAACGAGGTGATCGCGCATCTGGCCTGCGCGGAGTTGGGCCAGGAGGTTCATCCCAACGATCATGTGAACCGTGGGCAGTCAAGCAACGACGTTTTTCCGGCGGCGATGCATATCGCGGGCGTGGAGACGGTGACGCATCGATTGTTGCCGGCTTTGGATATTCTCGAGCGCGAATTCAGCCGAAAATCGCGCGAATTTCACGACGTAATCAAAATCGGGCGCACGCATTTACAGGATGCCGTGCCCATGCGCATGGGCCAGGAATTCAGCGGCTATGCGCAACAGATGCGAAACGCGGTCGAGCGCATCTCGTGCGCGCTCGAAGGGCTGCGCGAGCTTCCATTGGGCGGCACCGCGGTGGGGACCGGGCTGAATGCGCCTGCGGGATTCGCCGCGGAAACCATCGCCGAGATCTCCCGATGCACGGGGTTGCAGTTCGTGGAAGCGAGGAATCATTTCGAGGCGCAGGCGTCGAAGGACGCGGTGGTGTTTCTGAGCGGGACATTGCGCACCTGCGCGGTTGCGCTGACGAAGATCGCCAACGATATTCGCTGGATGGGTTCGGGTCCGCGCTGCGGTTTGGGCGAGTTGAAGATACCGGCCGTGCAGCCGGGTTCGAGCATCATGCCGGGGAAGGTGAATCCGGTGATCGCGGAGAGCCTGTTGATGATGTGCGCACAGGTGATCGGATATGACGCGACGATCGCCTGGTGCGGCGCGGCGGGCAACTTTGAGTTGAACGTGATGATGCCGGTGATGGCTTACGATCTGATCGAATCGGTGGAACTGCTCGCGGCCGCGGCGCGGAATTTTGCGCATCATCTGGTCGCGGGACTGGAGGCCGACCGCGAACGGGCGACCGGATTCGTGGAGCAGTCGGTGGCGATGGGAACGGCGCTGGTTCCGGATATCGGTTATGAGAACGCCGCAAACCTGGTGAAGAATGCGTATTTGACCGGACGCACGGTGCGCGAGGTTGCGATCGAGCAGAGTGGGCTGAGCGCGGAGCGGATCAATGAACTCCTGGACCCCGCGACTCAGGCCGGGTGAATCATTGCAATACGAAGTTGACGGCGACAGTGACGCGGACGTTTACAGGGTCTCCTTCCCGAGTGCCTGGCCGGAATCGCCATAGACAGACGGCGGTAACGGCGGCTTCATTCAAGCCGAGACCAATTCCTTTGTCGACGTGAATGTCGCGGGGACGACCTTCTGTGTCCACCACAAGCGAGAGCATGACCTCACCGGTGAGTCCCGCGTGCATCGCCTCGGGTGTGTAATCGGGGTTCACTGTGAGCAGCAGGGTGGGACGCTTTACGGCCTTATCCTTTTTGACATCGAACGAAACGTGGCCATAGGGAGCCTCAGGCGCATTGTGAGCGCGACACTCCAGCAGTACAGAGCCAGGGGCACTCACGGGAAAGCCGTTTATTCTTCCGGGCGAGAATGTCCATGACTGCGCCGCGTCGTGTACCGCCTGGTTCATGCGGGCATCGTCCGTGGTCCTGATGTGGACGTCGGATGCCCGCCCGTCCTTACCTACATATACGTCCACAACCACCCATGCCCGCTCTTTTGTACATACAGCGGCAGCCGGAGCGACATAGCTTGCGAGAACCGGATTCGATTTCCGACCTTGGCTTAGCGGAAGTTCAAAACTCGATCCAAGCACCCGCCACGGACCGGGCTGGTCCAGTTTGGAACGGAACGTCCTCCAGGCGCATTTGGGCACGTCCGTCGGGAAGAGGCTCGTAATGCCATTGCATCGCCGCATCTACGGCTTTCTGATCGAGGCCCATGCCGAGGCCGCGCATAACGTACGCGGCTGTCACCGCGCCATCCGCACTCACTTCCAAACGCAGCATGACTAACCCCTGCAGACCGGCAGCTCGAGCCTCGGGCGTGTATTCCGGCTTCGCGTTGTCCTGCGCGGGACAGTAGACACATGCCAAGAGTGCGCCAGCAACCAGGAACGCCGCGGATGGAAATGACAAAGGCCAATATATCCCATTCTGCTCATCGGCCCACGAGTTTTTGCAATCGCGCAAAGGCCTTTTCCAGGCTCTGCGGTCTTTTCAAAACGCCCTCGAACAAATCTCCCGTTCGCGCGAAACGCTCGAGGGCATTGCCAATGGTGAATTGCGAGGGATGCAGTCCCGGCTTCACTTCATCCCACGATAGCGGCGCAGATACCGGCGCGCCCTCATAGGCCCGCGCCACATACGGCGCCGAGATGGTCTTGCTTTCGGCGATCTGGAGGTAATCGAAATAGACCCGGTCCTTTTCACGCTTTTCTACCGCGCGCGGAGTCGTAAACAGCTTGGGCCGCTCGGATGCGACCATGCGCGCGATTACCTCCGCGAACGTGCGCGCCTGCTCGTAAGTGTAGTGCGGCTCGATCGGGATGAAGATATGCATGCCGTCGCCGCCGGTGGTCTTGGGATAACCTTCCAGCCCGATCGCATCCAGCTTGTACTTCACCAGCAGCGCGGCTTCGACGATCTTCTCGTATTCGCACTGCTGCGGATCGAGATCGATCAGAATGTAGTCCGGGTTTTCGAGAGATCCTACGCGGCTCATCCAGGGATTCTGGTCGATGCAGCCGAGGTTGGTGAGATAGAGCAACGCCGCGCGGTCGTCGGCGAGGACATAGCGGATCTTATCGACGGTCTCGGTCCGCAGCCACGAGGGATATCCGGCAGGCGTGTTCTTCTGAAAGAAGAACTCCGCGTGAATGCCGTTGGGATAGCGCTTGAGCGAGAGCGGCCGGTTTTTGAGATAAGGCAGCAGGAGCGCGGCGACGGCATCGTAATAGTTCAGAAGATCGCGCTTGGTGTAACCATCTTCGGGGTAGTAGACCTTATCGAGGTTGGTGAACTTCAGACTGTGGCCGTCGATTTCGAGGTTGACTTCCTTTTTGTCAGCGGGCAGGAAACCCGGGTCAGAAGCGACCTCGCGGCTGACTTCCTTCGCGGCCTTATCGTCGCGCAATCCCAAATAGACGGGCGCGCGCAGTTTTTTATCGTCGGTCCAGTTGGCGAATTTAATCTGAGCCACCAGTTCGGGCTTTACCCAAACGGTTCCGCGGGGAATTTTATCCGCTTTCGCGAACGGGTTCTTCGAAGTTGTCACTGGTTCGAGCAGCGACCATAATTCGGCGAGATTCCGGCTGTTGAAACCGGTCCCGACATTTCCGGCATAATTCAGGTTGCCGTTTTCGTAAAAGCCCAGCGCCAGGGAACCGAAGTAGTCGCGCTCCCCCGGCGTGTAACCAGCAATCACAAACTCCTGCTCGAACGTCAGCTTGAGCTTCAGCCAATTCGGACTGCGCCGCGATTCGTAAACGCTGGTGGCGCATTTGGCTATCAGACCTTCGAGTCCGCTTTGCCGCGCGGCGTCGAGAAGCTCTTCGCCCGAATTTTCGAAATACTCGGAAATTCGCAGCAGCGAAAACGGTTTCACGACCTGCTGCAGGAGTTTGCGCCTCTCGATCAGCGGCACGCGGCGCATATCGAAACCGTTGAGGTAAAGCAGATCGAACACATACAGATGCACCGGATTCTTCTGCGCCAGTTTGGCGACGGCGTTCGCGTCTTTTAAATGAATCCGCGGCTGAATCATTTCGAAGTGCGAGATGCCGCGATCGTCGAGCACTACGATTTCGCCGTCCAGAATCGCCGTTTCCGCATCGATGTAGTGCGGCAGAACCTGTAGTTCCGGATACTGTTTTTCGCAATGATTGTCGTTGCGCGTGTAAATGGTCAGCTTGCCCGCGTCGATGTGGCAGAGACCCCGCACGCCGTCCCACTTCACTTCGAATATCCATTCCTTGCCGTTGGGCAGGCGGTCCGTAAGATTGGCGCCCATGGGAGCGAAGAAGCCCGGCATCGGGGCCTCTACTGCGCCCTGGAGCTTAACCGGACTTACGGCCGGTACTTTTTTTTTAGGCGCTCTTTTGTCGGGGGCCGCTGTCTTTTTGTGAGCCGGCAGATCGCCCGCGATCTCTTCCTGGGTGCGGCCGGTCTTCACGCTGTATGCGAGATTCTCGATATCCCAGGGGGTCTCCGCGGCTTCGTCCTTTTTCTTGATGATCAGCCATTCGTTGCCCTTGCCGCGGTTCTTCATGTGGACGAGCGCCCACGTTCCGCTCAGCTTTTCGCCATGCAGCGCAAACTTCAGATCGCCGCGGGCGATCTGTTCGGCGCCGGATTCGTCGCCGATCAGTTCGAATTTGCCGCGATCCCACAGCATCACGCTGCCGCCGCCGTACTCGCCTTTTGGGATGTTGCCTTCGAAATCGCCGTAATCGAGGGGATGGTCTTCCACCATCGCCGCCAGGTGCTTCACGGACGGATCAAGCGAGGGGCCTTTCGGAACGGCCCACGATTTCAGCGTGCCGTCGATTTCAAGGCGGAAGTCGTAATGCAGGCGCGTTGCGTTATGGCGCTGGATGAAGAAACGGCCACCATGTGTGCCGCTTTTCACCTCCGTGCCCGGCTTCGGCTCGGGCGTTTTGTCGAAGTCGCGCTTTCGGGCGTATTCCTGCAACGACATAAGAAAGTGGAAATGTTCGCATTACCATGTTATAGCTATACGATGAGAGGCGGAAGGGATCTATGGCGACAAGTGTTTGGAAAGGACATCTGACATT
>JASHSD010000239.1 GCA_030036985.1 Bryobacteraceae bacterium | reverse complement strand
TGGGGTGGGACCGCGACGGATCCGAAGCTCGGCTATATCTTCGTGAACTCCCACGACACGCCGCTGGTCGGCTGGATGGAGGACAATCCCAAATACACGCCGGGCAACCCCGAGGGACTGGAACCCTATATCAGGACCGGGCCGCCGGGGCTTGGTTTCTTCAACGCGCCGGTGCGCGATGCGAATGGCAAGTTGATCGGCAACTGGCCCTGTTACAAACCACCATGGGGCCGACTGATTGCCGTCAACGCCGCGACCGGCGAGTTCGCATGGAACGTGCCACTGGGCGTTACGGACACGCTGCCCGATGGCAAGCGGAACACCGGCACGCAGAGCCTGGCAGGCCCGATGGCGACCGCGGGCGGACTGGTGTTCATCGGGGCGACGAACGACAGCCGCTTCCGCGCCTTCGATTCGCGGACCGGGAAAGAGCTCTGGACCGAGAAGCTGCCCTACACGGCGAGCGCGGTTCCGATGACTTATCAGGGTAAGAACGGCAAGCAGTATGTGGCGATCGTCGCGGCGGTCGGCGGCGGTGGCGCGAATGGAATCCGAGGCAGAGGGGTATACGTTTTCGCGCTGCCGTAACAAAATTTGGGAAAAATCGCTCCCTCGCGGTCGCGGCTCGGAATCGGAGCGATACGATATTTTCGTTGCTTAAGAGATCCGGGAGGTAAACGTTCATGAAGTGGAAATGGCAGTATGGTGTGCTTGTGGCAATCGGTTGTGCGGCGGCGTCAATCGTGTTCGCCGCAAAAACCAACGAAGTAAACAGTCAGGAGAAAGGCGGCACAATCGAGCACATAAAAGTCCACGGCAAATCGCTCGAAGGCAATCTGGACAAGGATTCGCCGGATCGCGATGTCGCCGTTTACCTTCCTCCGAGTTATGCGACCAGGAAGAAGCAGCGTTACCCGGTGCTCTACCTGTTGCATGGCTACGGCAGGACCGTCGAGAAGTGGGTCCCGTTCATCGATCTGCCGGCCGGCGCCGACAGGGACATCGCCTCGGGCGCCGCGAAAGAGATGATCATCGTCATCCCGGACGCCAACACTCTCTATGGCGGCAGCATGTATTCCAGTTCGCCCACCACCGGCGATTGGGAGACCTACATCACCCAGGACCTTGTTTCTTACGTGGACACGCACTACCGCACCATCGCTACGAGGGACAGCCGCGGCTTGGCCGGTCACTCGATGGGCGGCTACGGAACCTGGCGGATCGGCATGAAGCATCCGGAGTTGTATGCGGCCATTTATTCGCTCAGCCCGTGTTGTCTGATGAACAATCCGCAACCACCGAAGCCCCGTCCGGCGAATGCCGGGCCGCGGCGTCAGGGCGGGCGCGGTCAGGCGCCGGAACCCGAGGGACACCCCGTCAACGTGCAGTACGGCGAAGCGGCGGCCTGGTCGCCGGACCCGCAGAATCCGCCGTTGTTCTTCGATCTTCCGGTGAAAGATGGCGTCTTTAATCCGGCTGTGGCGGCCAAATGGGTGGCCAACTCGCCGGCGGCGATGATCGATCAGTACATTACGAATGTGAAAAAGTACAAGGCCATCGCGATGGATGTGGGTTTACAGGATACGCTGCTCGGATCGATCAAGGATTTCGACGCGTCTCTCACCAAACTCGGCATCCCACACACCTTCGAGACCTTCGAAGGAGACCACTCCAACCATCTGAAGAATCGCATAGCGGATAAGGTGCTGCCGTTCTTCTCGGAGCACCTGGTATTTTCAAATTCCGCTTCCAAACATTAGAGGATTGCCGTAGCGCAGGCACTCGTGCCTGCCGCGTCGGGACTCATCCCGACGCCTTTCGGGTCGGGCTGAAACATGTTGGAGGAATTCCTGAAGGCTCTCGTGGGATGGGCGTCTGAGCGGTCCGATATTTTCGCAGTGGGTCTCGCGGGATCTCATGCGCGAAGCGCCGCAAGGCCCGATTCTGACGTCGATGTCGTTATCGTCGCCACAGACCCCGGAGCGTTTTTCTCGAATGCAGGCTGGATGGAGCGCTTCGGCGTGGTCTCGGCCTTTCAGGATGAGGACTGGGGCCGATTGCGTTCGAGAAGAGTCCACTACGCCACAGGGATCGAGGTGGAATTTGGGTTCACTGCCGCCGACTGGGCGCGCATCGACCCGGTCGACCCAGGCACGAGGAAAGTGGTTGCCGGAGGATTCCGGTGTCTATATGACGCGGAAGGCATCCTGCGACGCCTGGTGGCGACCGTGCACGCCTGTCGCGTAAAAAGCGTCAAAAACTCCTGACTCCAAGTCGCGTTATCAGCCCCGAGCGGGAGGCGAAAGCTATGAGCCGTGTAATCCGATCGAGCGAAAGAGAGGGGTAGTTCTCGCGGACCTCCTCGATGCCGCTCCCCAACTCCCATTCCTCGACTATCTGATCCGCCGGGATGCGCGTATCCTTGACCAGAGGAACGCCTCCCTGCTTGCCGGGGACGCGTTCCACGAGATCACAGCCGGCCAGTCGATCTGTTCGGATTTTTCCACGTGCCCGTCTATATTCTCGCGCATTCCGATGATGATCCGGGAGGATGTCCGACCGTTGATGCGAGTGTAGTGTCCTATGTGGTTCGGACACGCGACTTCAGTCGCGTCTTAATTGTCACACCAAAAACGCGACTGAAGTCGCGTGTCCGGCTATTTCCAAGCGCCGAGATGAGTCTCGGCGCGGAAACCACGTCGATCACGAAGCCGCGATCGGGTAATGAAGCGAATCCATCAGCCATTCACCGTTCTCCCGCACCGCATGCCGCAGCGATTCCACCAGCGCGGCGCGTCTCTCGTACAAACGCAACGGCTCGCGCGCGCCGTGCTTTTCCATCAGCGCCTTCACGAGGAACGGCATCATCATCGAATAATCCCCCGGCAGGCTTTCCGTCGATTGCTGGTAGGTCTCCTTATCCACCTTGCCCCAAGTGACGGCCTCCGCGGGCGGGCATGAGGAGAGCGATCCATCGGTCACCGGCGCCGTCGTGATCTGCACGTCGAATTCGTAACCGCGGACGTTCGGCAGCCCCAGCACCTGCCCCAGCGCGGGCTCCGGCTGCAGGTTGTAGTTCTTGGGTACGCCGCCGCCCAGAATCAGCGTCGCCATCGCTCTTGCCTCGCTCTCGAACAGACCCCAGTAATGATAGGCGCAAGCTTCGAAGACTTCGGCGTGAAGGTCGAGATCGAATGCGTAATACGGAATCAGCTGGGCCTGCTTCATCGCCCAGAGTTTCATCGAATTGAGAAAGACGCTGCCGTCCGCGGGCGCGCCGGCGAATACCGGAATCCCCAGGCGGTTGCAGGTCGAGAGCAGTCCAGGCGCCACACGGTTCCGAACTTCCTGCTGCCCATAATACGCTCCCAGCCGGTATCGCAGCTCCGTCCCGGTCATCTTCTTCTGGAATTCCGGGCGCGACAGAACCGCCGTCAGGAACTTGTCCTGATCCAACAGGACCGCCTCGTCGAAGCCCATATCTGTGACGCGGATGACGCCTTGGTCGCGCAGCTTACCGTCGTCGCCGAAGATCGGCACTTCGTAAATCGGGTCGCCCTGATGCTCGTTCAGGCTGCGATGGCCGTCGTGATAACAGACCGCGTCGGTGGTGCTGAGATAGGCAACCCAGCCGGTCTCGATCAGAGGAATCAGCCAGGCCTGGTGTTGTCCGGAGACGGTCACCGGACCCGCGATCGAAATCGTCAGCGGGCAACGCATCCCGATGGCGCGATCGAGAATGCCGTAGACGCGCCGCAGGATCGCGCCTCCGAACGCGGGCAGGCAGTGTTCGAAAATTTCGTGGACGGACCCGCATTCGTCGATGCGGCGAACCCGCACCGGTCTTCGATTATCGTTATGCATCAATAAGAGTGTCGCTTACTCGATGCGAAAGTCCCAGGTCTGCATGTTGCTCTTGCCGTCGGTGTACTCGACCACCGCGTATTCGCCCGGCGCCAGCGGGTCCTGCGGCCAGATTTTATACAAACCGTTATCGGAGAGCTGCAGCGTGAAGATCTCGACTTTGTCGCGATCCTCGGCGATTTCCTTCGTCACCGGTTCAACGGTCATGCGCTCCACGATGCGCACGCCTTTTTGGGGCGTCACCTTCACGATGCCGAAGCCCTCAAATGCGGAGAGCTGAATGTAAAACTCCGGACTCGTGTCTTTGACGACCTGGCTCGAGTGTTCGCCTGGAATCTCCAGCGTGGCTTTGCCGGAAATCAGCGGGATCGGCGACAGCGCCCTCCAAACGTTTCGTCCCTTCGAGTTGTGCACCGTTTCCTCGG
>JASHSD010000238.1 GCA_030036985.1 Bryobacteraceae bacterium | reverse complement strand
CGAAAAGCGATTCTGGACGGAGCGCGCAGGGGGCGCAGCTTCCTTCGCGATCCAACCCATCGGCTGCGGGCGCCGGACTGAGATCACCTCATGCGGCAGGCTATTTTTTCGGCTTGAGACCCGCGTCGGAATATATATTGCGGGCGTTCCAGAGCATCCATCCGTCGGCCCCGAATTGCTCCGCCGCCCGGATCTGGTCTCGGATCTCGGCGGCTCCGAAGACGCGGCGATCGAAGCCGTAGTCGCGGAACGCCTGCAGCCATGGGCGAAAGCGCGTGGACGGCAGAGCGGTTCGTTGCCGCGCCCGATCCAGCGAGAGATTCACGATTTCGAAAGGATGCTCGACCGGATTGCGGAAGCCGGGAATGCCGAACTGAAATCCCGAAGGATAAAGCATCGGCGACGTGTAGTCGAGCGCGGGCGCCAGCTTTTCAATGAGCTGCCCGATGCCGGTGTCGCTCGCGTTCCAGCAGACGTACCCGAAGATGTCGGCCGCGATGAAAACGTTGTACGGCGCGAGACGCTTGCGCGCCTGGTCGAGCAGCAGCGCGACCGCGCCTTCGCGGCTTCGGGCCGTCGACTCCTGCGAGAAACGCAGACCCGGCGCGTCCGGAAACCGCACATAGTCGAACTGGATCTCGTCGAAACCCGCCTGCGCCGCTTCTTCGGCCAAGGCGAGATTGTAATCGCGCACCTCCTGCCGGAACGGATCGACCCAAGCCAGCCTTTCGCGATCGTGCCAGACGGCTCCGCCGGCCGTCCTGACCGCGAGCTCAGGCCTGCATAGAGCGAGCGGGTTATCCTTGTAAACCACGATTCTGCCGATCAGATAAATCCCGCGGGCATGCATGCGCGCGACGAAATCCGCCAAATCGGGGATGCTGGTGAGCCTTCTGGCTCCGGCCTCCTGGGCGGTACGCGTGCGGGCGGGCCATGGCACGATGCCGGCATCACCTTTGAGATCGATCACCAGCGCATTCAGTTCCGTGGTTTGGATCAGGCGCAGCGCGTTATTCCGAAATTGCGGCGCGCCGACGCCGTAAACGGTCAGGTAGAGCGCCTTTGGCGCGAACCGGTGAAGAGCGACATTCACGGGTCCCTTGGCGCGGGAGAGCGCGATGGATTGCCGATCATATCCGGCTGCCCGAACCAGCAGAGCCGGCCCATTTTCGGAAATGCGGCCGGAAATCGAGAACGCCCCGTCTTCCGCCGTCCGCGCCACCGTATCGGAAAGTGTGACCATGGCGCCCACGATCGGGCGGCTGTTCGCAACATCCCGCACAAACCCGGAAATCGGCGCGGCCAAGGCCGTTGTCGCCTGCAGCGCCAGAAACCATTCGAGATAATTTGCCATACGCATAAGATCACGAGCATCCAATCAGGCGCTCAAAGCGCGCGCCAACATCGGCATCCGTCATCAGAAACCGGGGAAGCGCCATCATGCGGTCGGACGGCGACACCAGGCGCCGCTCGATAGTGAATGCGGCCGTGTAGCCCGCATCCTCAGCCATCCGAATCAGCTCGTCGTCGTAAATCCCGAACGGCCAGGCCAGCCAATCGACGCGGGTCGAGAGCTGTTGTTCGAGCACCTGCTTCGACTTCACCAACTGGACCTGGACGAACTTCCGATACGCTTCGGGCGAGAGGCGCTTTTTCTCCTGTTTGAAGTTCGGGTGCCAGAACGTGTGCGATCCGATGGCGGCCAGACCCGACCCGTGCATCTCGCGCAGTTGAGCCCAGGTGAGCGCATAGCTCGCATTGGAAATCGCCGATGGATAGATAAACAATGTAAACGGCCAACGCGCCTGCGCCAGAATCGGCGACATCGCGGAATAAACGGACCGATGGCCGTCGTCCGCCGTGATCGAGATGATCTTCGCGTCCCGCAGCGCGTCCGGTTTTTGCAATCGCGCGATGAGATCCCCCATCGGAGTCACGCGCAGACCCCGGTTTCGGATCACGCTGAGCTGGTTTTCAAAACTGGCTGTGCGCACCGTCATCGAATCGACGACGGTGGGCGCGAAACGATGGTAGACGAGAACGGGAATACGCCAATCCGGCGCCGACCCGGCCCGGGTCGCGAATACTGCTCCGGCCATGAGTAGTGCGCTTCTTCTGGTCATCAGGTGTTCGGCCATAATTCATCTGGTGTGGAGCAGGTTTTCTTCCACGCGCCCCGGCGCACGCCCGCTTGGGCGAGATGTCCCGAAGAGAACGCGCGGCTGCGTGGAATAGCGCATGAAGCGGCTAAAGCACTCAGGGTCTCCCGGGATAAGCGTTGGGCGCGGCAGTTGCGCCTCGCGGATAAGAGACCACACGAAAGGAGCATGGTCATGTTGAATCCACGTCGTACGCACTCGTTTGCTCCGCGCTGCTGTTCGTCACCTGCCGTGCCAAAGCCGATCCGCGCACGCGTTGGAATCGCGCGTGCGAACTCGAATTGTGAAGGTGAGCAGTTCATGAAACTGTCAGTCAAAGCCCCGGCCATTGTCTGCGCTTCACTGTGGGCCGGGGCCGTTTTGTTTGTAGGGTTGGTCAACCTGACGGCGCCTTCGTACGGAGCGGGCTTTCTGAGCGGAGTCAGTTCGATTTATCCTGGGTTCCGTGCCTCGCACACTGCGGCAGACGTTCTTGTGGGAACAGGCTACGCTCTCGTCGACGGCGCGATCGGCGGCGCCCTCTTCGCGTGGCTCTACAATTTCTTCGGCAGCAAAGTCGGATAGAAAAGGTTTGTTCGATGAAAATTGCAGCCGAAGATCCGGTGCAGATCGGGACCATCGACGAGGTCCACGGGCCGGTGGTAGACATCGCGTGCTCGTTCTTACCTCCCCTTCATCAGGCGCTGGAGACGACGCTCGATCATCAGACGTGAACTTTCGAAGTTCACCAGCACCTCGATGACAGGCACGCGCGTGCGATCACCCTGCACAGGACTGAAGGACTTTGCCGTGGGATGCCCGTGTTCGACACCGGCTCATCAGTCCACGTGCCCGTATCGTCGGAGTGCCTCAGCCGTCTGCTGAATCTGTTCGGGGAGCCGTTGGACGGACGCCCCCCGCTTGCGCCACAGAGTTTCCGGAACGTCCTGGCAAAGCCCGGACCGCTGCGCGAAGCGAGGACCACCACGGAGATTCTCGAAACCGGCATCAAGGTCATCGATCTGTTATGTCCGTTTATCCGCGGCGGTAAGACCGGGCTCTTTGGCGGCGCCGGGGTAGGCAAGACGGTGCTGATCATGGAGTTCATGCACGCCGTCGCGAATCTGCACAAGGGTGTTTCAGTCTTTGCGGGCGTCGGCGAACGCATCCGCGAAGGTCATGAACTCTGGCGCGAAATGCAGGCTGCGGGCGTGATGCCGCACGCGGTCATGGTGTTCGGCCAAATGGATGAGTCGCCGGGCGTGCGCTTTCGCGTCGGCATGACCGCGCTGACCTACGCCGAGTATCTTCGCGACACTTTGGGCAAAGACGTTTTGTTCCTGATGGATAATGCTTACCGTTTCGTTCAGGCGGGCAGTGAAATCTCGGGCCTGCTCGGACGCATGCCGGCGACCGTGGGGTATCAACCCACCCTGCTGACCGAAGTTGCCGAGCTTGAAGACCGCATCATGTCGACCGCCGGCGGAAACATCACCTCCGTTCAGGCCGTTTACGTCCCCGCCGACGATATGACGGATCCCGCTGTCAGCGCGATCCTCAATCACCTCGACACAACCGTCATCCTCTCGCGGGGACAGGCGAGCAAGGGCATCTACCCCGCTGTGGATCCGCTTCTGTCCACAAGCAAATTAATGGACCGGCACGTACTCGGCGAACGGCACTACAACATCGCGCGGAAGGTGCGCGAGCACCTCTCTCGTTACCACGAACTCGAAGACATCATAACGATGCTGGGAATCGAGGAGTTGTCTCCGGACGACCGCAGTATCGTACTGCGCGCGCGTAAACTCCAGCGCTATCTTACGCAGCCATTCTTGGTTGTGGCGGAACACAACAGCATTCCCGGCGTCTCGGTTTCGCTGGAA
>JASHSD010000237.1 GCA_030036985.1 Bryobacteraceae bacterium | reverse complement strand
ATGCCGGCGAACCAGACGCCGTTCCCCCGAACGTCATCACACCATTGTTGGCCACCGCATAGCCACCGCCGGCCGCCGCGATCGAGCTACTCTGGATGGTCCACACCGGAACTACCGTCGCCGTAGCGCCAGAACCCGCACCCGTGATGGCCAAAGACGGCATCGCCGATGTGCCGCGCGACGTACCGCTTCCCGTGCACAGGACCGCACCGACAAGACCCGTCCCGGTCAACGAAAGTGTCGTGATCGAACTGAATGTCACCGAACCCGCAATGTAATTCGGATCATAGATGCTCGGCAGCATCAGCAGCGGCGGCGCACTGGGATAGCCCGCACCCTGATTGGTCAGAGTCACCGTCGATACCGAATTGCTCGAAATCGACGCTACAGCCGTTGCCGCAACACCTGGCGGCGGCGGCGACGGAATGAAACAAGTCGGCGGAATCGTATATCCGCCGCCCGCAACAACCGAAGTCACGCTGGCCACGGTCGAATTGACCACGCCACCAACGATCGCCTGCCATGTCGAGCCGCCCACACTCGCCGTAACGCTCGTGGTGCTTTGCACATAAGTGATCGTGCCCGCATTCGTAACGATAGCAGCAACCGGACAGCCGGTCGGATTGAACGCGCGGAAATTGAAACCGTCACTCGGGAACCGTCGCGTCGGCTCAAGTGCCGCCTGAAACCCATCCCAGGTAAGCTGAACCGGGTTCAGATACTGCAAGAAGCCATACGATCCTGCACCCACGACCCAGCCACCACCATACGGATTCGGCGGCAATGGCAGCGCCGCGCCAGGCGGCAGCGTCGCACGGTTCGTCGCCGCCGTGTACGGCGCATTGTACAATACCGCCGGATACAGCGCCTGCGGAGAGGGCAGGTTTTGTCCGGGACCAGCGAGACCAACAGACATTAGGGGTTTACTCCCTCTGCGCCGTATGCCATAATGCCCGGCACAGGCATATGCATGATGGCGTTAGAAAATGATTGAAAGGACATGCCCCGAATGCGGGCAACCATTCGTAAGAACCGCCAATCGGCAGAAATATTGCTCCAAAACTTGTTACGCGCGCCGCAACAATCGGCTGGGACACGAGCGTCACGGCGACAAACATCGTGAACAATCGCGAGCATATTATCAAGCCAATCGCGAAGTACTTCGCCAAAAAGGACTGGTTTGGTTTGAAGAAAATCGCGACGCGGCAAACGCATCCCGGCGCGCAAATCATGCAAGTAATCGAGAACGCGATAATAATCGTTCACGAAAATATCACGCTGAACATCGCGATGCGGCAAACGCAAATCGCAGGAAATGGCACGCCGCACACAGGGAAGAAGCAAACGAGAAACGGAAAGGACATTACCAAGCCGCTGTACTAGCAGACCCAAGTCTGCCGCAAAGAATGTCCGCTGCACAGCGTTCACGCATCCGCCAGAGTCAACCATGGCTGATTCTCTTAGCTTCAGCCGCCGGAAGGGCCGCAAAGAAAAAGGTGCCATTCGCGCTTACTCGCGAGTGGGCCGCCGCAAAATGGACCGGTAGATGCGAACTGACTGGAATCGTTTTTGACATGGACCTGACCGGTAAGCCGGGCGGACGCTCATACTCGCCCAGCATAGATCGTATAATACCATCTCTGGGATATGTTCCAGAGAATTGCCGATTCATACTATACGGATTGAACCGTTTCAAAGGAGAGATGTCTGACGAAGAAATGATCACGATGGCGCGCCTGTTGCTCACAGCACCGCAACAGATTTCTTGAATCCAATGTTGCCCACCTCTCCCATAACATCAGGAGCCGAGAACTTCTGAATGATGGGATCATCTGATACGTCATTGGAAATGAATTGGTTGCCTCCGACCCCAGTCATAATAGCATTCGCCGAACATTTACTCGTCACGACATTGTAGCCGGTACATACCACACCCTGTTGTCCGATCTGACCGAGCGGGACCAAAGAATAGAACCCGCTGAAATCGAACGCAGCGTCTTCGCTCAGGTACATACTCGTGTACTTCGCGTTGACAAAGAGCGCCGTTCCCTGCGGGCAGAAGTGATCGGCAAAAATCGGCACTCCAGCGACATTCAGGTTCGGGAAAGCCGACCGAACCGGCGTCGCCATCGTGTATTCAGAGCCGGGCCGCGTGAAAATCTGCTCCGTCCCGATAAAATCCTTGTTCAGCGTCGCAAAATCGCCCGGCGCCATGATCACCATCGTCGGGGCTTCGCCGCCGGCCAGGTCGGTCACCTGAATCAGCACGTTCGCCATCGATGTGCGGGTAAAGCCCACGCTCGCAACCGTACCCGTCCCAGACGTGTAGCTCGCCGCCGCAAGAAGATTGCCCTTCCACGACGTATTGCCCGCCGCAGTCCGGTTGATGCCACCATAAACCGGGACATTCGTCCCATTGTCGAACGCATCGATAAAGCTGTTCGGCAGCAGCGTGTTCGCCGTGTTGTTCGTGAACAGCAGCCCGCCCATGTTCTGCACGGTGACCGACCACACGTCGTTCATCCGCGCCTTCAGCAGGCTAATTTCCCGATCCGTCGCCTGAATGACCGTCTCACCAAACGGCAGCGGAACCGGCACGACCCAATAACAAGTCGGGAACTGTGCATTCTGCACGCCGGGCGTAATAACAGGCGAATTAAACCCGCCCCCATAGCCTGTAAATTGGCCCTGGACCATGCTTTGGCCCTGAATTGGAATTGTTATCTGAGAAAGACC
>JASHSD010000236.1 GCA_030036985.1 Bryobacteraceae bacterium | reverse complement strand
GGAGAAAGCTGGACTGGCGACAAATCGCGGCGCGAACACGTGGGACGTTCGGCATGATTTCGAAACCATCCTAAGGGCCATGCAACTGGCGGCGGACCGCCAGCGGATCATTGCGGCTCATGGAGCGCTGATTTCTGATACGCGGCTTCCTTTCGCTACTCTCGATCTAAAAAACATGACATCCGTGGAGGGCCGTGTCATCGTGCATGGAGAAGAGGAGAACGGACGAGACGCGGGCCGGAGTTATTTCCTCCTTGAAGGCACCGATGCGCGCGTGTATTACGTGTGGTACGTTCCCGAAATCGAACGCGCTCGGTATGACGGCAAACTGAAGACGAATTCCTTCGTTCGCCTTCGCAAACTCCTCGCCGCCGGCACGTTTCAAATGTCAGTCGAAGATTTTGGATCAGCTGAAGCAATCCTCACCAACCGGAGACACCTCAGGGAGAGCGCCGCGGGATTTGTTGCGCGCGGCCTGATTCCTGCCGAGGGAGACTGGGACGGATGGCTCGGGCGTTATCGAAGTGCGGTCAGGCGGACAGCTCGGGAAATGCTTGATCGCGACGGGTTCCGCTCCGCCCCAACAGGGAGAGGCCGGTAGTTCAGCCGCTGCCTTGAGTCAGGGTTTCCACAGTCTAAGAGAATTCCACCACCGCCTGCCAGTGGGCCACATTGGCGAGCACTAACAATTCGGGCGTATAATACGTTGTCGAGCAGAAAGCGCCTTTGAAGCGCAGCGGTTTGGATTATCGACCGCCGGGTTCTAAGAGATCGCATCGACGCTGTTGCGAACAATTTCGAATGAACTGGACATCTTACGCAATATCCGGAGCCCTCCTATGCCTCCTGGTATGGATTTTGCAAAGACGTCAGAACTTTCGGTTCAAAATTGCTCTCGCGCTGCTGTTGACGGTCGCACTGGCCGCAGATTTCTACCTTCAGATCGGTCCGACGATGCGCGGGGAAACTCATTGGTACGAATCGAGCCCGTACGTCGAATGGCTGTTCTTCACGTTGATGGTGGGCGGAATGATCGCCCGCTATATGACAAACGCGATTGAAGTGCGGCGCGAAAAGATTTCTGCGCTGCAGAAACAAGGGGGTGCATATTCTACGCCCAGTCTGGCGTTCGATATCTGGGAGTTTTCTTATCCCCTGTTCGTTTCTGTTGTCACGTTTGGCGGTCTCCTGTCGCAACTTAAAGACCACACTCTGTCGCTCGCGAATGCTGTTCTGAGCTTCCAAACAGGGTTCTTCTGGCAGACGATCTTGGCGGGTAGACAGCAAACCAAACCTCACCAAGGTGAGGAATAGCATTACCGAACGTGCGCTCTTTCAACTAATCCGTTCTTACCCAAGCTCGAACACTGATCGACCCTGCCGCAATGCCTTTATTTATGGCAACAAGCTTCTGTCGTGGACGAACACCCAGCCCGGAGCTCCGAGCACAACGTCTTGGCCGGGATCCTGTTCGCGACCGAAAGACTTGGCCGTGTCGCTGACCCGGGATCGGATGTATTCGTAGAGCGTGTAAAAGGTCGTCGCACCCCGACTGTTTTGGTCGGCTTTTCCCTGTATCGCCTCTATAAGCGCTTTGGTAAAGATTCCGCCATTCACGTCTATTGCGGCTTGCCCGCCTGTCCCGGCTGTCAGAAACATACGTCCTTGACTGCGCGACATCGCTTCGATATCACGCAACGTACGCAGTCGTTCCTCATCCGACTTATTTCCTTCCCGGGTGAAAACGAGACCGGATTGACAAGAGTCAAGGGCAAATAGCACTTGTTTCGCAGGCATCAGCCCAGCGATGTTCCCACGTAGATCGGTGAGCGGAATTCCTTTGCTGCTCAATTCTGATTTGGTTGCGTCGAAGGGAACAATGTACCCCAAATGTTCATGGTTCACGAGCTCAAGTTCATCGCCGTGCCCCCCAAAATAAACAAAAAGCCGATCATCCTTTGTTGCTGGCGATTTCAGCATCGCTGATCGAATTCTTTCCGAAGTTGCATCCTGATCGTACAGCGGTTTCAGTATCTCGAAACCCTGCATCCGGAGTACGCGCTCCAATTCCTTGGCCTGTGGAACTGCCTGCGGAAGGCGCGGATACCCCGAACTCGCCGGATATTCACCGATCGCGATAATCAGCGCGTAGCTCTTGTTGTAAGGCCGGAAGAGTCGAAGTCTACCCTGCTCGTTGATAAGCGTCAGCTTTTGCCCCGTACTCCTTAGTGTTGCCGAAAAGAACCCATCCTTTCGTAACGCTCTCGCTCCCGTTTGATTCAGAACTATGTCTCCGTTGCCGCCTCGCGTCAGCAGGGTATCGGCCCGAAACTGCGTCCCGTCGATCTCAACCAAGTCGGTACTGAGGTTCACACCGCCTAAGCCCCGAACCACTACGTCCGGAGATAACTCAGAACCGGCCGTAGTAACCCCATTACTCATGTTCTCGAGAGCGAGAACCGAACGCTTTAATCTGCGGAGTTCGTCCTCGTCGCCCGGCCTGATCGATTCTGCTGCGGACAACGCTCGTCTGAGATCCGCATTGACGGACGTATCCCGGAGGTCTTCCAGATTTTCGGCAATGACGGTCAATGCTTCAATACCGGCGGACCGCACATCCCTCTGCGCGTCTCTGAGTAGCGTCATCAGCGGAATCACGGCAGTTCTCGATGAAGGCCCAATTCGCCCTAGCGCTTCTGCGGCACTTTCCCTGATGCGCGCGCCATCGCTGCTGAGTGCGCCGGCAATCGTGGGCACGGCCGCGCTCGCCGGCGGCCCGATGGACCCGAGAGCCTCTATTGCTTTTCGCTGTACGATGTCGTCCTTGTCAGCAATCGCTGAGATAAGGCCCGGGACGCTATCCTTTGCGGCGGGCCCTATAGTCCCCAAAGCTTCCGCCGCATTCTCGCGCACCTCGTCGTCCGCATCGCTCAATGCCGCAGTCAGGGCCGGAACGGCTCTGACCGCCGAAGATGAACCATTAGCGGGAGGTTCTCCAATGGCACCCAGAGAATCTGCCGCCTTCGCTCTCACACTGCTGTCGGTATCCTTCAACGCTGATATAAGGGCCGGTACAGCGTCTTTTGCTTCTCGACCGATCAGCCCAAGAGCGTCTGCCACTTCCTGGCGCACACTTTCATCAGTGTCTTTCAGTGCGGCGATCAGTGACGGCAGCGCGGTGACTGAGGCGGGTCCGATCCATCCAAGAGCCCAGGCTGCGTTCGCCCGCGCGCGTGCATCTCGGTCACTCAGTGTTGCAGCCAAAGCTGGCACGGCACTCTTGGCAGCAGACTCTCCGCGACCCAAATTCGGGCGTTCGCCGATCTCTCCGATTGATTTCGCAGCATCAGCCCGCACATCGGCCTCGCGGTCTTGCAACGCGGTTACGAGGGATGGCAACACTGCCGCCGCGGATGGCCCTATCTGCCCAGCAACAAAAGCGGCAGGAGCACGAATCCGAGCGTCACGGTCCCGCAGCGCGTTTGTAAGAGCGTTCATGAGCTCTATCGTCGCGGGCGGGCGGGACGTCACCGGGTAAAGTGAGTACACTTCTTCCAAGCCGACGAGAGCGTTCGCCCTAACCACGAAAGTGCTATCGCCGAGCGCGGAGAGCAGCGCCGGAACCGCGCTGGCGCCGATCTCGTGACCTAGTACACGGGCGGCCGCATTACCTACTGTCGCGGAGAGTGGGCTTACTCGATCGGAATCTTTCAGGGCGGTGATAAGGGCAGGAATGGCTTCTCTAGCCCTTTGTCCGTACCTGCCCAGAGCGATTACAGCTCGGTAGCGCACTCCGACATCGGAATCCTGGACGGCTCTGATGAGGTTGGCAATTGCGGTCGCGTCGGAGCCAGTTTGTGCCTGCGCAAGCCGGACACCAAATCCGATACCAATGCTTAGCGAAACTACGCCATACAATACCCGAGCCGCGACCGAAAATCTGAGCCTCTGCGAGGCGATTGCGGCGCGCGAATGCGATTCTAAGAGCTTCCAAATCGAAAACATTTGAAGGCACCGCGGCCCACGTCGAAGGCGGCATTTCCGCGACGCATCAGGCGGAATAATATCACATGAGACGGTCGAGCGTTCGTTGACGGAGTATGCACTGGGAGACTATCGAAGGCGTCCAGTATTCCTGCCGATATATGCATGGCCATTCATGAACTGCAGTAAAATCATTTGTCCAACCTCTATTTCCCGATCCCAGAGCCGCGCATCGACAACGATAAAACGGTTTGCCGAGATCGCGACGGCAACGTTCACATCGTCTGTCGCGACCGCGCGCCCCCGCACTGATCCGGATTCTGGCACCGGCAGTTGCCTGACGGGCACTTCGCGAATCGCGGTTCCAGAGGCGCGCATAAAGTCTTCGGCCTTTTTTGCGAGGGTATTGGGAACAGAGCCGTCCAGTCCGAGCGCTTTGTCGGCCGGCTCTTCAGTCATTTCCGGCGCCCCGCCTTGCTGATCGCCCTTGTCGAGATCGAGTTGAGAATTCAATTCGGCTTGTCGCGCAACCAAATGCCCTAGCCGCTCCTCGTGTTCGAATGGGCGGTCCGATTGTGCCCGGTAGTCGGCGAGTTCCTTTTCCGCTCGGCTCACGCGGTTCTGCTGATCGCCTGCGAGCTTATCCAGGCTTCTGAGCGTGTGCTCGATGCTCTGAACCGTGCCGACCGGATTCGTCGTATTCAGGTTCGCGGAATACATGGCGCGACCGCGGATGAACAGCTCTGGAATGCGCTCGTCCTCCTGCAGCAGCCCGAAACCGCCTGTCTTACCCTTGCTAAGGATTTCGAAGCCGCGAAACTGACCGCGCGACTGGACGGTCGGATCGTCTCGCCAGGAGAGGGCGGCGTACGTTAACGCTTTTGCCGCTTCCTCTCGTGCTCCCTTGCCTGAGAAAACCCAGTTGCCCACTGTCATTGTGAACTCGGCGCCGTCACTCGCGTTTCGCCTGACGATGTCGTCTTCGATTTCCACCAGCCGTTCTTTCGCTTCGGCGATCTGGGCGGGCAGGCCGCGAATCTCCCAGCGGATTTGCCGTTGTTGATTCAGGTGAACAGCGCGGAGCTGGTCGAGCTTGCGGATTTCGGTGTCGATCTTGATCTTCTCGACTACAGCCGGATTGCCCGACGCGATCGCCTTGATTTCGGCATACGTGAGCGCACCGCCGTCAAGGTCCTCGGCGGCGCGG
>JASHSD010000235.1 GCA_030036985.1 Bryobacteraceae bacterium | reverse complement strand
GCGCGGGATCAGCGGGTTATCGAACAGGAAGATGTGACGCCACCAGGGCGCGATCAGATCCGGCGCAATCCAGATGACGAAAACGGCAAGTCCGACCAGCAGGCTCGCGAGCGGCTTCGACGGGCCGCCGCGCAAAGCGCCTGTGGAAACGGCCAAAATGGCGCCGATGGAAACCGCGAACCGCACCCAGGCAGGTATCGCGACCACCTGCTGCAGCAGCAGCATTCCGAGGAACACAAAAAAAGGGAGCGTGTACGCTACTGCCGGATGTCGGCGCAATGCGGAATTGTAACAGGCTTGGTAATGCTGCCGAAATAGACCCAAGACGCGGCCAGTACAATATCGGCGCAGACAAACAGATCCAGAAGGTAATTGAAGACGGTGAGGTGCCGGTTGGCATCGAGGCCGTCGAGCAGCGAAACCGCCCATTCCATTCCCAGCGCGAGCGTGACCAGAGTCAGCAGCACGGAAAGGCGTTTCAAAGACGGCGCGAGCAGCCATGCCGGAAGCACGGCGACCAGAATGTACGTCAGGTACACGAATGGCCGGTCCGCGATGAGCGCGTGTTTGGCCATGGACCACCACGCGAAGGACTCGCTCAGCGCCCCAGGCGGTTTGCCCGCCGAGCGATCGTAGTTGGACAGCCTGTAATCGATGCGGCCCGTCTTCACGCGAAGAACGCGGTCGAGCGATCCGTCGACGAGATTGACGCGGGTCATCGTCCACGCGGCCGACGGATGGCGCGCGTAGAGCCGGATCAGGTCGAGGGGTCGAAACCAGTCGGCGAAGCGGTCCGCTGTCGCGGGATCGGCGATCGGACTGCCGGGAGAAAATGCCTCCAGACCGGTGTATCGCGCCCAGGCAGCGGGAATGCGCGTTTCCGTGAGCCAAACCGACGGGTCGTCCACCGAGGGCAGAATCCGGTAGAATAAGGCGCTGAAGGTCTCCTGGGCCTGGTCGGCGGGCGGGACGCCGCCGAGCGAGAACCAGGCGCCAAGCGCGATCAGGGCCGAGCCCGCCAGCCGCAAGGCAATTGACGGAAACACGGCGCGGCCCGCGCGAATCCATAGCGCGGCGCCGAGTACGACCGCGGGCAGGCTGTGTTGCGCTTTGGATGCGGCCAGCACCGCGAGCCAGACGGACGCAATCGCCACATCGCGCCACGATACGCGGGTCTTCAGCACGACTACGCCCACGCTCGCCAGCGCGCCGGTCAGCGTGGCCAACGACAGAGCGTCGAAGTAGAAGGTGTTGAACCACGGCAGGTAGGCCGCGTTGCAGGTGACGAGGATCCAGAGGCACTGCGCGGCGATGGATACCGGCAGGACGGCGGCCCGGAGCGCGCGCTGGAACGTGGCGAAACCCGCGAGAAAGATCGCCGAGTAGACTACTCCCATCCATCTCAGATCGAAATCGGCAGCCGAATGGAAGATCCGGTTCAGCGCGACGGCGATGCGAAGAGCCGCCGCGGCCGCGGTGCGATGCGGCGTCCGGTAGCAGCCCGCGGGCGAGAATCGCCAGTGCAGAACGGCGTAGTCGAAAAGCACGGGGCCGCCGTCGGCCACGGGTTCGAGGCAGGCGCGGCCGGCCAGTTTCGCGAAATCATTATTGTTGGCGATGCTGAGCGCGGGCGGAACAAAGAGCGGCCAGACGAGTAGAAGCAGCACGGCGAGAAAGAGCGCGCCATCGATTCCGCCCCGCCGGCCGATGCTCATTTCTATGGCAGTGTAGCGCAGGCGGGCGTGGTTCGGGACACGCGACTTCAGTCGCGTCTTTAAATGTGGCGCGCAAAAACGCGACTGAAGTCGCGTGTCCGGTTATTTCCTGGATACCGAACTAATTGGCCTTTTCGCCCCGGCGCTTCACGTCGATGTTCAGGCGTTTGATTTTCTGGTTCAGCGTCGAAAGCGGCACGCGCAGCGCTTCCGCCGCTTCCGTCTGGCTCCAGTTGCAGCGCTCCAGCTGCTCCATGATGGTGCGGCGCTCGAAATCCGCCACGATCTCGAACAGTGACGCATCCGGCGGCAGAGCGCCGTTTTCGCTGCGCCGCAGACGGATGCCGCCGGCGTGCAGCAGATAGTCGGGCAGCACGTCGAGCGGAATGATCTGGGTCGCCGCCAGCACCACGGCGCGCTCGACCACATTCTCCAGTTCGCGCACGTTGCCCGGCCAGGTGTGATCGAGCAGCAGCTGCATCGCTTCGGCCTCGAAGCGCAGCACCGAGCGGCCGTTCGCATCCAGAAACTTCTCGTTCTCCTTGCTGAACTTCTCAAGGAAATGCTGGATCAGCAGCGGAATGTCTTCGCGCCGGTCGCGCAGCGGCGGCAGGTTGATGTTGATGACGTTGAGCCGGTAGTAAAGGTCCTCTCTGAATTTTTTTTCTTCCACCATCTTTCGCAGGTCCGCATTCGTCGCCGCGAGGATGCGCACATCCACCTTCACCACTTCGTTCGATCCCAGCGGCGTAAATTCCTTCTCCTGAATCACGCGCAGAAGCTTCGATTGGGTCTCGGGACCGATGGTCCCGACTTCATCGAAAAAGATCGTGCCTTTGTTGGCGACTTCAAACGCGCCCTTTTTGTTGTGAATGGCGCTGGTGAACGCGCCTTTCACATGCCCGAATAATGTGGATTCCAGCAGATCCGCCGGCAGCGAGCCGCTGTTCACGGCCACGAACGCATGCTCGACGCGCGGAGAATTGGCGTGAATCGCCTTGGCGATCAGCTCCTTGCCCGTGCCGGTTTCGCCGGTGATCAGAATGGTGGAACGGCTCGCCGCCACCTGGCTCACCAGATCCAGCACGCGCAGCATGCGGTCGCTCTTGCCGACGATATTGGGAAAACTGTAGCGCTGCTTCAGCGCGCGCTTGAGCTGTGCGTTTTCGTCGATCAGGCGCTGCCCGGAAATGGCCCTGCCGATTTCGATCAGCAGCTTCTCGTTGTCCCACGGCTTCGCCAGATAATCGTTCGCGCCCAGCTTGACCGCCTGCACGGCGGCTTCAAGCGTGCCGTACGCGGTGATCATGAAAATGGGCGTCTGCCGGTCGCGCTCGCGCACGTCCCGCAGCATGGCCATGCCGGATTTTTCCGGCATCATCAGATCCAGCAGCACCAGATCGTAGACGCGGGATTCCAGCCTGCGCTCGCCTTCGGCCGCGTTGGAAGCCAGATCGACCTGATAGCCTTCGAGTTCGAGCAGGGCTTCCAGACTCTCCCGAATCTCCGCTTCATCGTCGACAACCAGAATGCGGCCCTTCGACGGTGCGGGCATCCTGTCCCGCGCCGGCGACATCAGACGTGTACCGCCGCTTTCCGGATTGCCGGAAACTCCAGATGGAAACATGTACCCTCTCCGGGACGCGAAATGGCTTCAATCGCGCCCCCGTGTTCCTGAATAATCCCGTAAGTCACCGAAAGCCCGAGTCCCGTTCCCTTCGAGGATTTGGTGGTGAAGAACGGATCGTAGATTCGGCTCAGGTGTTCGGGAGCGATGCCGTGACCGGTATCGGTCACGTCCACAACCACGCCGGCTTCGCCGTTCCGCGTGGTGACTTCAAGCACGCCGCGGGGTGGCTTCGCTTGGCCATCCATAGCGTCCCGCGCATTCATAAACAGATTCAGAAATACCTGTTGCAATTTGCCGGGATTCCCTTTGACAGGGACGAGGCGCGCATCCAGATGGATTCGAACCTCGATCCCCGCCTTCATCAGTTGATGCTCCAGAAGCGACAGGGTTTCCTGAATCACGCGATTCAACTGCACTTCCGCCGTCTCCGCATTGGGGGTGCGGGAGAAGTTCAGCAGTGAGTTGACGATTTCGCTGGCGCGGAACGTCTGCCGCGCGATTTTTTCGAGGATGCGCGATTTCTGTTCGTCCTCGGCCACCTGCTTGGCAAGCATCTGCGCATAGGTCGAGATCACGGCCAGCGGGGTATTCACTTCGTGCGCCACGCCGGCCGCCAGAAGACCGATGCTCGAAAGCTTGTCGGCCTGCACCAGCCGCCGCTCCAGCTCGGCGCGATCGGTGACGTTGTCGAAGATCACGAGCCGGCCGATCTGTTCCATATCGCGGGCCACCAGCGGCGCGATCGCGATGTTCATGATGGATTCGCCGTTCTTCGTATCCAGCGCGAACTTGTCCAGATGATGGATGCGCATCTCGCGGCGCGTCCGGTCGAACTGCTCGACCAATGCGGTCGGGAACAATTCGGCCAGCGTGCGCCCGACCGCGTCTTCGCGCCCGATGCCGCTCAGCCGCTCCATCTGCGTGTTCCAGCTTTCGACGCGATCGTCCAGACCGGCGGCCAGGATGCCGACGTTAATCGATTCGACGATGTTCTCGCTGAATTCCTTGAGGCGCTCGTATTCGTCCACCTTCTGTTTGAGCGAGCGGTAAAGATTCGCGTTCTCGGTGGCGATGCCGACATAGTTCGAAAGCGTCTGCAGCAGTTCCACGTCATCGCTCGAGAGAAATTCGCCGGTCTCCGTGCGGCTCACGCCGAGGAAGGCGATGGTGCGGCCGCGCACGGTGCAGGGCAGGTAATAATTCAGATCCAGATCGGCGATGGTCTGGCGCACGGAAGGGGCCCAGCTTTGGGCGATGGCGTCGACGTGGTAGCGGGTACGCTCGAAAAAGATGTACGGGGTGGTGCGCGGCCAATCGAGGAAACTCAGATCGAGCGAACCCGGCGAATGCAGCGGGCGCGCGCTCGAACCGAGAGATCGCCGCAGGCGCCACGCGGCGCCGTGCCCGTCCTCGCCTGGCTCCGACAGAAAGAATGCCACATGCCGGATCGAGAGCGTCTGCATGAGCCGATCGGCCACCAACTGCAGCATGTGGTCGAGATCGGTTTCCGAGTTCAGCTCGCGCGCGAATTCGACCAGGGTGCGGCGATAGTTGTAGCGGTCGCGGTAGAAATAACGGTCGAGCCGCTCCTGAATCCAGTTGCGGATGGGTTGGAACAGGAACGTGGCGACCAGCATCACGGTGATGATGCCGATGTTGCCGGGATCGTCCTTGAAGTTCTTCTGCACCATGTTGCCCAGCGAGAAGACAATGGCGTAGAAAGCGGCCAGGACGCACAGAGTCGCGAGCGTATAGGCGTAGCCGCGGCGGAAGATCACATCCACGTCCATGAGCCGGTAGCGCACGACCGCGATCGCGATGGTGAGCGGAATCAGCGGCAGGGTGGCGACCGCGTAATTCTGCCAGGGCTGGAACGGAAGATTGAGAACGTACGGAATCGCGTTCAGCAGCGCGAACGGGGCGAAACCGAACAGGATGCCGTTGCGCAGCCATTTGAGCTGCTGACGCACCACCGGGTCGTCGGCCCGCCGAAAACCCAGCTGGAGTACGATGCCGCTCAGAAGATAGGTTGCCGTGAGCAGGCCCATCCAGGAGCGGTCGAGCGCTTCACGGATATCGAGCGAGGAGTTGCCCGGCGCGACGAGGACGCCCAAGGCGAATCCGGCCGCGATCACCGTCAGCACCGCGCCCGGAAGGTAGAAAAGCGGCGCCATCCAGCGGCGATACCAAGGCCGGGGCTCGGGGAACGTGACGGAGAAATGGAAAAACAGCGCCGGCGCCAGCCAGCCCGCGATCAGATTGCCCCAATAGATGACCTGATCGAACGGATTGAGCTTCCCGGTGTAATGAAAACACGAAAAGATAAACGAAGCCAGGCAGAAGACATAAAAATGCCGGGCTTTGTAAGCGCTGCCGCGGCGGAAGTAAACGAAGAAGCCGATGGCGAGGTAAGCCAGGCCGACCACGTACTGCCACGAGATGGCGAAGCCGCGCGCCGCTTCGCCCACAATCACCGAAACCGGAACATCCACCCCGCCCCGGCTCACAACATAAGCCGCTTTGGCCCATGCCCCGACGTATGCCAAGCGCTGCGGAACATCGCCGGTATCGTGCACCGGGTCGGCCTGGATCGACTTCAGGATATCGTTCGGCCGGATGCCGGCGCGGTCTCCCGGTCCGTTCTCGACCACCTTCAGCGCCCGCACCAGAGGCTGACCGGCCTGCCCGGTGGAATCCACCCAAACTACGCCATCGTCCGGCAGGCGGAAACGGTGGATCTGTTGATAATTCAGGGCAGCCGCAATCGCAGCCGCGATCGTCAGCACGGTCAGGATCGCGGTGGAAAGCTGGAATTTCAATTCCTGAAGCATCATTCAGCCCGGGCGGCGACGGGGACCCCGAAGACACCTGTATGATCTACCGCCAAGTGCAGTTCTGATGCCGGCATCCCGCCTGAAAATCGAGTCTTCACCACTGAAAACAAAGGCGTTCGAAATCGAAGAGTGTGTTTCAATTCCATTTTTGGAATCCGACACGTCGCCCGAGTGTTGAGAATCGGAGTTCAGAACCCGCAGTCCGGGCGCCGGGAGCGCATCCATTCGACGAATTTTTCGGGCGCCGACATGGTCGAGAGGCGGCTTTGGCGGACCAGCGCCCAGTCGTTGAACAGACCCGATTCCTTGATCTCGCGCAGCGTCACCGGCGGGTCGATCCGGCAGCGAAAACGAAAATCCGCGACCGCCAGCTTCGCATCCTTGGGGTCGGGACGGCCCTCTTCGACTACATCGGCCACACCTACCACCGCAGCCGCGCCCATACTGTGGTAAATGAACACCAGATCGCCTTGCTTCATCTCGCGAATGGCCCGCAGAGCCTGCGGATTCCGGACTCCGTCCCAAACGGTCCGCCCATCGCGCTCCAATTGTTCCAATGGATACGTCTCGGGGTCCGTTTTTGCGAGGAAATATCCGGGACGCGCCGAAGGTCTGCCCTGCATTAACCTGAGTATATTCTTTCCCACCTTTTCTCCTGCTACCATCTAGTGAGAACGGAGATGAAGGTGTCTCTTGAGCGCAAAGGGCGCTGTCCCGCGCCGGTAAACTGTGGACCCGCTCACGCTCCGGGGGGTGTGAACGCGGCTGGTTTTGCGTGGACCGTCGGAAAGAAGACCGGTCTCGTGCTTTCGACATTTGTCGTGATGTGCGTGGCGCCGCTTTTGGCGGCGCAAAACGAGGCGGCGCCCTCGCAGGCAAATCCTCCGGCGGCTCAGGCCGCCGCCGTTCAGACGGCCCGGAACGCGACGATCGGCGCGCCTGCGCCAGCGCCGGCAGAGACGGCGTCTCCGACAGCGCCTGCCGCGACGGCGAAAAAGGCCGGGGCGGCTTCGGCGGAAAAACGTTACGTCATCGGACCGCTGGACGTGCTCGATATCAAGGTATGGGGGCAGACGCAGCTGACCGGAGCCGTTGCCGTGGATTCGGACGGCATGCTTTCCCTCCCGCTCGTTGGTGAGATCAAGGCCGATGGAATGACGTCCGACCAGCTCCGGGATGCCATCCAAACGCGTCTGAAGCAGTGTTGTCTCAACGATCCGCAGGTGGAGACATCAGTCGCTAAAATCAACAGCAAGCGGTATTACGTCTATGGCGGCGTGCTGAAACCGGGACCCTATCCGCTGCAGGAGACAACCACGGTGATGGACGCGCTGTCGGAAGTCGGCTTCAAGGATTTCGCCAATCTCAAGAAGATCACCATCCAACGGGGCGACATGACTTTCAAGTTCAATTACAAAGATTTCCAAAAAGGCAAAAACAAGGATACGAATGTGAATGTCGAACTCCGGAACGGGGATCGAATTTACGTTCCCGAATAGACGGAGGGGTTTCGCATGACAGCCACGGGATCAACAGGCTACATAGCCATTTCGCGGCGCACGCTCGATCTGGAGGATTACATCGACGTGGCGCGGAGGCACCCGGCGTGGATTCTCGCGCCGACGTTCGCGGGCCTGGTGATTTCGACCGTGGTGGCGTTCATGGTGCAGAATGTGTACGTTTCTCAGGCCACGCTCGAGATCACGCCGAAGCAGATCTCCGACTCGATCGTCAAGAGCACCACGACGAACGAACTGAGCGACCGCATGAGCGAAATGCAGCAGGAGATCCTGAGCCGCACCGGCCTTTCGAGCATCATTACCGACCCCAACCTCAATCTCTACAAAGACGAGCGCGCGAGCATGCCGGTCGACGACGTGATCGACATCATGCGCCGGGATATCCGTATCACTATCGATACGGTGCCGGGCCAGCAACGCACCGCGGCTTTCACCATCGCGTTTTCTTACCGCGACCCGAATAAAGCGCGCGATACCGTGCAGAGGCTGATTACCAAATTCGAGGACGCCAACCTGAACGCGCAGCATCAGGAGCAGCAGGCGGTGGGTTCGTTCGTGCACGACGAATTATCCGACGCGAAGACGAAACTGGACCAGTTGGAAGAAGAGCTGACCCAATTCCGCACGGCAAACGCCGGCAAGCTGCCCGAGCAGGAGAGTCTCAACATGTCGGAGATGACGGCTCTGCAGAATCGGCTGGGGTCTCTGAACGATTCCCTGAACCGTGCCGAGCAGGAAAAAGTCCAGTTGCAGGCCCGGCTGGCGGAGCTGCAGAACGACATGACGCTGGTCGAGACCCAGCAAAAAGACCTGGATGCAGGCGGGCCGGCGGCCCAGAAGGACGAGCAACTGGCGGATCTCACCAAGCAGATCAACGATAAACAGATCCAGCTGGCGCAGCTGCAGCAGACCTACCGGCCCGACTTCCCGGATATCCGGGAGGCGCAGGGCCGGCTCGATGTACTGAAGAAACAGCAGGATCAACTGCAGAAGCAGGACGCGACAGCGGCGGCGAAACCGGCCGATGCGCCGAACAAGACCGTCAATCTGCGACGAGCCGAAGCGGTCAACAATCTGGACGGTCAGATCAAAACCACCCAAGCCCTGCTCAAGACGAACGAGATGCAGGAGCAGAACGCGCGCAAGGAGCAGCAGACCGCGAGCAGCCAGCTGCAGACTTTCGAAGCGAGATTGGCCGCGACCTCCGCGATCGAGGCGAAATACGTCGACATGAAGCACGCGGCCGACGATGCGCGCGAGAAGTACCAGACCCTGGAACAGAAGCAGCAGTTGGCTGAACAGAATAATTCGCTGGTAGAGAGAAAGGCTATGGAGAACCTGCTGGTTCTGGATAACGCGTCCCTGCCGACTCAGCCTACTGCGCCGAAACGCTGGGAGTATATCGGTGGCGGTACGGCGATCGCGTTTATCGTCGGGCTGGCGCTGGCGGGACTACAGGAAGCCAAAGACACCTCTCTCAAGAATCTGAAAGACGTTCGCGCGTACACCAACCTTCCGGTGTTGAGCAGCATCCCGCTGCTGGAAAATACGATGCTGGTGCGGCGCAAACGCAGACTGGCGTTCCTCGCGTGGTCCGCGGCCGTGATTATCGGAATGCTGGCGGTCACCGCATCGCTCTACTATCACTACGTGTATGTGGCCTGACGCCAAGTTGATGGGGGGCGGGCGGCCTCAGGTCACGCAACTCCGAGGGTTACGATCGCTCTCAGGCCGGGCAGAAGCCCGGTCGCAGGCCCGAAGGCCTGACCCCACAAAAAACCGGGCATTGTGGATGCCAACCTGCCGCGAGAGGAAACCTGCATGAGCCGTGTACACGAAGCCCTGCGCCGCGCCGAACAGCTTCTCGAGGCGCCCGAGGAGAACGCAGAGGCGCCTGCTCCCCTTTCGATCGCCATGGCGGAGGAGGGGGAACTTGCGGAAGTAAGGGAAGCAGCGCCTGCCATCGACGTTCCGCCCGCCGCGCCCCGGACCAACGGTCTGGTGAAGGGCGCGCAAACGAACCTCGATGTCGACTGGCGCAATTTTCTGGTCCGCTGCAGGAGCATACCGTTTCGGCCCGCGCCCGAGACCCATCTCATCGACGTTGACAAGCCGCACGAGGTGCCGTCGGAGGAGTTTCGCAGCCTGCGTACGCGCCTGAACCATCTGCAGAGCCAGCAGGACCTGCATCTCATCGTGATCACCAGCGCGTCTCCGGCGGAAGGCAAGACATTCACCGCGGTGAATCTGGCTTTGGCGCAATCGCAACTGGAGGCGCCGGTCCTGCTTGCCGATCTCGATCTGCGCCGCCCGGTGATCCACAATCTGCTCCAGGCCGAGCGGGCGCCCGGATTCTCGGATTTCATCCTGGCCGAGAAACCTCTGGAAGAATGCATTCGCCGGATCGAGGGGACGAACCTCTACGTGCTGCCGGCGGGATCGCCGGTGAAAAACCCGCTCGAGCTGCTCAATATGCGTCACGTAAAGCATATGCTCGAGGGGCTGCGGCGGGTGTTCAACTGGGTGATTCTGGATACGCCGCCGCTGCTGTTTTCGGCCGACGCGAACCTGCTGTCGACTTTGGCCGACGGCGCCCTGATCGTGGTCCGGATCGGATCCACGACCTACGACAACGTGATTCGCGCCATGCAGACGCTGTGCGAGAACAATGTGCTTGGCATCGTGGCCAACGGCGCGCGGGCGGGCGAGCTTTACAGCAAGTATACGTATTACTACACCAAGCAGGACGAAGAGTAGAAAGGGTAGCTGCTACCCCCGTGGCGCAGACTCTCAGTCTGCCGTGCCCGGACTCCTCCGGGCACTTGTGGTGGGGCGAAGTATGCGTCCCAGGTCCGCATAAGTCTCGCACTCGCGGATGACGCGACCAGGACCTCCGACGCGCGCGGGCGCATCTCAACGAGTCGCTTCCGCCACCCGCAGGCCGCCGTCTGTCGTGCGATCTACGAAATATCGAGTGATTTCATCGCCGTTGATCACGGCAATTCCCGAACTCGTGGCCATCAGCGCGCGCTTTCCGGATACTGTGAAACCGTACACGGCATCCCGCAGTTCGTACCTGTGCAGAGCCTGAGTCTTGCGGTCATAACGAAGCACTCCCGCCGGTGAGCCGCCATATTCGCCCGACTGAAAGATGCCGAGCCACACCGCATCGGGTTCGACCCGAATGGCCGATACGGAATAATCGGCGAGTTCCGGCGGAGTGAAGAGGTGGTACTGACGATCGGACGTGTAGAAGTAACCGAAGCCGCCAACTCCGGAGTTTCCTTCGCCATCGTAGAAGGTCTTGCCGAACCAAAGCTTGTCGCCTTCCGGCTGTGCCGGACCGATGGTTTCCGCGATAGTCGTATTCGCGCGAATGTAATTGTCCGTTACGCGCCGATGGCGCGCCTTGGCGAAGTCGTCGTACGTGGATTGAGGCAGCGGGTAGTCCTTGCCATCGTTGTCACTGATCGACCCACGCGCGAAGGTAAACGTCTCCCCTGGACCGAAGCGAACCGGTCTCGGATCGCCGGGCACAATATACAGGATCTGGGAGAGATCCGGACCGATCCAGTCCTGAGCAGTTTTCACGCGGCCCAGCCACGGCGCAGCTTCGGCTTTCGGAAGAATCCGGAACTCGGGAGATCCGCCCGGTTGGAATTCGACAGCCACTAACTGGTGCAGGTCAGCCCCCACGAACACGATGCGGCCTGAAACTTTGAGCACGCGCATCATGGCAAACGGCTGATAGGCGAAATGGCTGACCAACGCTTTCGCCCGAATGTCGTATGCGAACTTTTGGCTCATCCCCTGGTAGGACTTTTCGCCAAGGCATGAGACGACTGTGTCAGTCGCTGTGGCGCGTTCAATGCGCGCCCCGCAATCCGGAAATCCCGCGGTGAGCGCAAGCGCGTACACCCGATCCGGACGAGCCTTCTCCTGCAGAAACAGGCCGAGCTTTTGTTTTTCACCCCACCAGATCGCCGGAGAAGCCGGGTCCAGTGGCCAATTCGCCGGGTTCCCTATACCAATCACCAGATCGAGATCGGGCGCAACCGCCTTGCGATACAGGATTTTGTCGTTGACCAGAGCCGGATCGCTCTGGCGGATGACATTCAAAACCGCCCCGTCGGCGCCGGTTGCCGCACCAGTCAATTTCGGCCAGGTAACGGCAAAGAATGCAACCGCCAGGACCTGAAACGCTCCCGCCATTCCGCGGTCTACCCTCACCTTTTGATTTGACCATCGGCAACATAATTTAGGTTCCGGGTTCACAGAGTCTGCTTCACATGCGCGATGTGGTGGTCCGAGTGCCACGCATACATCGCCAGCACCACGTCGAGAACCATCGCGCCGCGATTCGATTCCGGATGGATGTAGCGCCTCTTCCAATCCCCGGCGGACATTCCGCGCATCAGAACGACCCAGCGCCGGTGCAGGCTTCCCAGCAACGCGAGAGACGTTTCGACGGGCGTGCCAGCAACATCGCCGAGACGCGCCCATGCGGCTTCGTCGTATGGTTTCACCACAGGGTCGTTCTCGGTGAGGGCCAGCTTGAACCGGACATATGCATTCATATGGCTGTCGGGAACGTGGTGGACGACCTGCCGAATCGTCCAGCCGCCTTCGCGATAGGGCATGTCCAGTTGCGCGTCCGAGAGCCCCGCGACCGCTTCGCGCAGACGCGCCGGAGCCGCCGCAATCGTGTCGATGAAACGCGCGCGATCCTGCGCTGAAATCGATTCCGGAGTTCGGAACTTGCCCACGGGATAGCGGGGGTCTTTTCCACTCATTTCGTTGCGCTCATTTAGTTTCACCCCGAATCAGATCCGCGTAAGTCTCACGCTCGCGGATCACGCGCCAGCGGTCGCCCTCAACCAGGACTTCCGCCGCGCGCGGCCGCGAATTGTAGTTCGAAGCCTGCGCGAAACCGTACGCGCCCGCCGAAGCGATCGCCAGATATTTCCCTGGCCGCACGTCCACCAACTCGCGGTCGCGCGCGAGAAAATCGCCGGTCTCGCAGATCGGCCCCACCACGTCGGCCAAAACGGTGGTGGAAGCCTCCGGCTGCCGCAGCGGCAGAATATCGTGATGCGAGCGGTAGAGCGCGGGACGAATCAGATCGTTCATAGCGGCGTCGACCACCACAAATTCCTTCGCGGGCGTTTTCTTGCGATGCAGCACACGGGTCAGCAGCACGCCTGCGGAACCCACGATGGAACGGCCCGGCTCGACCACCACGGTCAGGCCGTCTCTGCCGATCCGGCCGCGCAGTTGTTGGATAAACTCCCGAATGCCCGGAGCGCGGTCGGCGGCCTGATAGGCGATGCCCAGACCGCCGCCAAGATCGACATGATCGATTTCGTGACCCTCGGCCTGCAGGCGTTCGATCAGCGCCAGCACCTTCTCCGCCGCTTCCAGAATCGGCGAAATATCCAGGATCTGCGACCCGATATGGCAGCTCACGCCCGTGGCGCGAAGATGTCGGAACGAGCGCGCGCGGCGGTAGAGGTGTTCGGCCGCTTCGATATCCACGCCGAATTTGTGGCCGCGCAATCCTGTGCTGATGTAAGGATGCGTGGCGGCGTCGACATCGGGATTTACGCGCAGGGAGAAGCGCGCGGCCACGCCGAGGCGTTCGGCGATGGCGTCGATCTCGGCTAATTCCGCTTCCGATTCGCAGTTGAAGCCGGCGATGCCGTTGGTCAGCGCAAACCGAATCTCCGGCGCCGTTTTGCCGACGCCCGAAAACACCACGCGTGCGGGATCGCCGCCGGCCTGGAGCACGCGGTAGAGTTCCCCACCGGAAACGATGTCGAAACCCGCGCCGGCCTTCGCCAGCAGCGAAAGCACCGCCAGCGTGGAGTTCGCCTTGACCGCGTAGCAGACCATGTGCGGCACGTCGCCGAACGCGTCGTCGTAAGCTTCGTAAGCATCCAGAATCGCGCGCGAGGAATAGACGTAGCAGGGCGTTCCCGCGGATCGCGCGATCTCGTCGAGGTCCACCTGTTCGCAACGGAGTCTGCGCTCGCAATATTCAAACATCGCGTTGGCCGGCTTCCGCCGTTTCTCCCACGCGCATTACCAGCAGCGTCTGATCGTCGAAACGATCTGTGTTGAATTTGTCCAGATCGGCGAAGACGGCGTCGACGACCTGATCGGTGGTCAGTCCGCAGGATCGGCGGACCACGTCGGCGAGACGATTGCGGCCGTATTCTTCTCCCGCGGGGCTCAGATGATCCGAGACGCCGTCCGAGAAAAGAATCACGAGATCTCCGGGGACAGCCTGAAAAATGACCTCCTCGTATTCGCGATCCGGGAGCAGGCCCAGCGGAACGCCCTCGACTTCGACCTTGAATATTTTCCCCTCGCGGCAGATCATGGGCGGCGATCCGCCCGCATTCGACATCGTGAAGCATTTCGAATGCGCGTGCCACAGCACGATCAGCAGCGTCACGTAACGGCCTTCGAGTTTTTGCTGCGCGAGCGCGTCGTTCAGGGCCTTGAGCAGTTCGGCGGGACTGCGCCGGCGCGGGGCAAGGGTGCGCATGCGTCCGTTGACCATGGCGCCGTAGAGCGCGGCCGCCGCGCCTTTGCCGCTGGAATCGCCGAACGCGATGGCGAAATGCGAATTCGTGTGTTCGAAGAAGTCGTAGAGATCGCCTGAAATTTCGCGCGCCGGCCGCAGCCCGATGGCGATGTCGAGGCCCTGCACATCGGGCGCTTCGGGCGGCAGCAGCACCGTCTGCAGTTCGAACGCGGCCTTCAGATCGTCCTGCATGCGCCGCTCGCGCTCACCCAGTTCGTGGTAAAGCCGCGCGTTTTCCACCGCGATCGAGACCGAAGGCGCCAGCAGGCTCAGCGTGCGCCCATGCTCTTCGGTGAAATAGCCCATGCGTTCGCTTTCCAGATTCAGCACCCCGATCACGCGGTCCTGCACCACCAAAGGCACGGCAATTTCCGAGCGAATGCCGGGGTGCGATGCGATGTAGCGCGGATCGGCCGTCGTATCCAGCACGCGCACCACCTCGCGCGCGGTCGCCGCAGCGCCGGTGATGCCTTTCCCCACCGGGATGTTATCCAGATTGACGCGCTGATCGTAACGGATGCTGAAACGGTGCCGCAGAACCTGCTGCGCGGAATCGACCAGGAGGATGCTGAAGGCATCGTAATTGATCAGCCCGCGCACGCTGGACGCGACTTTCTTCAGCAGCTCATCGAGATCCAGAATAGAAGAAAATTCGTTGGAGACGCGCGAGAGTGTGCGGATGGTCCGATACTGGCGCTCGGCGCGGCGATAGAGCTGCGCGTTGTCGATGGCCGCCGCCACGCGTCCCGCAATCAGGCTGAGCATGGCGCGGTCGTAATCCTTGAAAGCGCCTGTGCGCGTGGCCTGCACGTCGATCACGCCCACCAGCCGCTGCCGCGCGATCATCGGCACCGCGAGTTCGCTGCGCACCACGTCGGTTCCGCCCAGATAGCGATCGTCCAGCTTCACATCCGCAACCAGCACGGGTTCGCGCGTCGACGCGGCCGTGCCGACGATGCCCTCGCCCAACGACAGCGCGAGGTTGCGCACCAGTTCTTCGCGATGGCCCACGGCGTAGCGAATGCGCAGGTCTTTCTTTTTTTCGTGGAACAGCAGGATGGCGAAAAGATCGTACGGAATCACGCGGCGCACAACTTCGCCGACGTTGGCCAGCAGTTCTTCCAGTTCCAGCGTCTCGGAAGTGACGGTCGCGACCTCGAGCAGGAAATCGAGCAGGTCGCTGCGTTCGCGGAACCGTACAGGCGGTTTGCGAGGCGCAACCATGTCAGGTGGTTTCTTCCGCCGTTTCGTGCATAATGCCGACGCTTGCGCTGGCGCCGATGCGGTCGGCGCCAGCGGCCACCATGGCTTTCAGATCCGCCAGCGTGCGGATGCCGCCCGAGGCCTTCACACCCATGGATTTTCCGACCGTCCGGCGCATCAGAGCGACGTCTTCCACGGTCGCGCCGCCTTTGCTGAAACCGGTGGACGTTTTCACGAAATCGGCCCCCGCGTCCTGCGCGATGCGGCAGGCCAGAACCTTTTGCGCGTCGTCGAGCAGGGCCGTTTCGATGATGACCTTGACGATCGCGCCATTGGCGTGGACGGCCGCGCTGACGCTTTGGATATCCGACCGCACCAGTTCGCGCTCGCCTCCACGCAGCGCGCCGATGTTCATCACCATGTCGATTTCCTGCGAGCCGTCGCGCAGCGCGCCCATGGTTTCGGCGACTTTGGCGCTCGTGAGGGTCGCGCCGAAGGGAAACCCCGTGACCGTGCATACCTTGACCGGCGATCCGCGGAGTTCGGCGGCAACCACTTTGGCCCAGAAGGGGTTGACGCAAACACTCGCGAATTCGAACTCGAGAGCCTCGCGGCAGACCCGCAGAATCTCATCGCGAACCGCCTCCGGCTTGAGGATGGTGTGGTCGATCAGACGCGCGACTGAGCGGTCGAAATTCATCTATGCGGGAATAATCCACCGTAACATACGGCGGAGAAATCAGCCTTTGAGATCCCGAAAGGCGTTCTCGATTTCGCGCCGCGCGTCGGGCGATACGGGCACGAAAGGCAGGCGCGGCGGTCCGCCGTAGTAGCCGTTGAGATCCATGGCATGTTTCAGGCCGGGCACGCCGTACATGTCGGTGACCAGGATCGAGGGGTGTGAAACCCGGTTCTGCCAATCGAGACCGGCCTCTTCTTCGCGCGTGCGGAAGGCTTCCCAAATGGCGATTGTGGCGTAGGGCGCGGCGCTGGCGAAGGCGAGCGCGGCGCCGTTGGCTCCGGCTTTGAGCGAATCCCAGACCTGTGGTTCGAAACCGGCGAGGATGGCGAAATCCTTCGGCGCCAAGGCCCTGATCTGCGCCACGCGCGACGCGGGCGTGCCGGTCTCGACGATGCCCGCGATGTTCGGATGCTGGGCCAGTTCCGCGGCTGTTTCCGGCAGGAGGTCGACGCCGGTCATCTGCGGCGCGTTGTGGATCAGCACGGGAACGGGCGAGCGATCGGCCAGCGCGCGAAAGAACAGCCTCTGGGTTTCGGGTCCGTACATCAGATTGCGATATTGATGCGGAACCAGGCTGACCACGGCATGTGCGCCGGCTTGTGCGACCGCGCAGGCGAGCTTCGCCGCGGCGTGCACGCCCTCCTCGCTCACATCCGCGATAATCGTGCGGCCTTCGGGGATGTGCGGCGCGGCGATGCGAAGCATTTCCACCTTCTCTTCAGCCTCAAGCAGCGGGCCTTCGCCGGTGAGCGATCCCACGATGAATCCGGCCAATGAGGTGCGCGACCACTTCTCGAAGTTATGCTGGACCTTGACGCGATACATCGCGCCGGTGTGATCGAATGGCGTCGCGGCCGACGCGTACATTCCCTGAAATTTCATTTAACCTTACATGTTCTCAATTGACGTTGAATGTCCGCAGGAAGACAGAGAGATTGCCGTCGCCGAGCTTTGGGAAGCCGGCTGCACAGGCATTGTGGAACAGGAAGCCACGCTGCGCGCGTTCTTCGACGACGATGCGCGGCAGCCGGAATTGCAGGCGCGCTTCGGCGGTGAAATCAAACCGGCGGATACTCGCGATTGGGTTGCTTTCGCGCATGAATAT
>JASHSD010000234.1 GCA_030036985.1 Bryobacteraceae bacterium | reverse complement strand
GCGGCTTCGCCCCGCTCACGACGCTCTCTGTCGCGTTCCGGTCGGCGAAGCCCGGGGTTGGCTCCTGGCCGCCGGGGAACGGAGTGCCGAGGAAGGAGAGCCTGAGCAAGAACAGTCCGTTGCTGGTTCGCAAAAGGCTCGCCCACGTGCGTGGGTATGGAGCTATCTCGACGGCAACTGGGAGCGGCTTGAGGAACGCCACATTTTTCCTGGACAGAGCATCCTCGTCGAGGCCAGCGCGGGTGGCTATGACATTCGGATCGGCTTCACGGGAAAGCCAAACACTGGCCCGGTTCCGGTGGAGGCCGCGCATACACGCGCGATGAGCGCGTCTGACGCGGCCGATGAGGCAGACGAGCAGGAGGAACTCAGTGAAGGCCTGGGCACCAGTGATTGCCAATACAAGACGATTGCGACGCACGGATCCGAAGTCGCAATCGAAAGTCAGAAAATCATCGCTGCGCTTACACCCAATGATATCGGCCTTCAGAAGCTGATGGCGTTGGTTGGGACCGCGCATGATATCGGCAAGGCCCACCTAGCTTTTGCCGGTGCGATCAGGGATCGGAACGGCATCTCTCCCGGTACGCCGCTAGCCAAGGCTCCGAAGGGACGCTGGCATGGCGTTCGTAACCTCTACGACCATAGCCCGGCGTGCAAGCGCCCGGGATTTCGACATGAACTGGCCAGCGCCCTGGCGATCATCGAGCTTGTCTGGCGAGCGCATCCTACCCACCCCGCTCTTCAGGGAGGCCGCGAAGAAGTTCTTGACAAGACCGTCGGCCGGGAACTTCCGGAATCCGATGATCGCATCCTTCAATCAGAGGGAATTCTCTCCGACCTCATCGGGCTAGATGAGACTACGCTCAATCTCTTTCTGTATCTCGTGATGTCCCACCATGGGAAAGTTCGTGCAACCTTGCCTATGAGCCCGCGTGACCAGGAGAACGCGGCCAAAGACGGAAGCTTGCCTATTCGCGGGGTGCGGGACGGAGACGAGATCCCCGCGCTGCTCCTCGCCGATACAGGACAGAACGAATTCGAGTTTCCCCATGTGCGGCTCCACCTATATCCGGCCAAGCTCGGGCTGTCGAACCGCTACGGCCCGAGTTGGGTGGAACGTGTATTGGCCTTGCGCCAGCATTACGGCAGTTTCCAACTGGCATGGTTGGAAACTCTAATGCGGGTTGCGGACGTGCGCGCCTCGCAGATCGCGCTCCCGCTGGACTCGCGCATTTCTCAGGATCTGGTGGAAGTGCCTGCGACACCGGATGCACCAGACCGGGATGCCGATCTCCGAAACTGGATCAGACAAACCGTCGATGCCTCCGTATCGCGGCCGGAGGCGGCCAGCATCACACAGCAAGCGAAAGGGCATGCCGTGCCGCGGGCATCCACTAAGTGGAGCCGACGAGGTGCTTCATGACCAAGATCCAAGTCCATCCACTGCCAGGGCTTACTCCTGACGCGCTGGCAACCTACCTTGCAGCGCTCGGGACCTTCCGACTTCTGGCAGAGCAGAAGGACGCGTGCGTTCGGGGTTTCTGGCGCGATGAACATTTCGTGTTGGTCACCGAACTCGACTGGGACTCCATAGAACAGTTTTTCCTTCAGGATTACAGGCCTACTCCGATCCTGGCGCCATGGAACATGGAGAGTGGGTTCTACTCCCTCAAACCCGCCAAAGCGAGCGAGGATGAAGCTCTCGATTGCGCCGACGCGTCCAAGACATCCGATGCTGGCGAAGCAGAAGAGAGCGATGATGCTGACCTAGTAGTGGATGCGGAGGAAGGCGACACGGAGGAGGCCATTGGGGATTCTCTACTCGACCGGATCGGTGCCTCCGGAGCCCCAAGGTTTGCGAGCTTTCGCCGTGCCATCGAGGTTGCCCTTGCGAATATCCCTGCCGAGTTGCGAGACGCGGAGAGGGTCACGCAGCGAGCTCATGCCGAGATGACGGCTAACTTGGTCGATGCGAGTTTGACTCAAGCGGAACAGGACGTTGAGAAGTTGAAGGCCGCGATTGACGTCCTCAAGACCAGCGCCAAAGGAACCAAGAAGGGTTCTCCCGCTAAGGAAGCGCTTGCGGAAGGCCAAGCTCGCTTGAAGGAGGCGAAGCAGTATCTCAAGGATCAAAAAACGAACCTTCGAAAAACGCTGAAAAACAGATCAAAGGACCTGAAGGCCCCAATCGAAGACGCAAAAAAGCGCTTCAAGGATCTGCAATCCTTGACGAAGGCTCGCTTGATAGCCGACCTCCGGGCGCAGTGGGGCGAGGAAGGGCAGCAGTGGGTGGATGCGGCGATCGGGCTCGACGAGACGCAGAAGAAAGGCTTCGAATTCACGTCGCTCTTCGGTTCGGGTGGTAATGACGGTCGGATGGAGTTCACGCGGAACCTGCGACGGCATCTCAGTACGCTTTTCGATATCGACACCGGTCGCGCACACGAAGCGACCCGTGATCGGTTGCGCGCTGTGGTTTTCGGGAAACCAACAAACTTCCTCCTCAACGAGTCCGTCGGTCAATTTCTCCCTGGACGAGCGGGTGGCACGAACATGGGCGCGGGCTTTTTCGGTGGCGCGGCTGTGAATCCCTGGGAGTTCGTGCTCATGCTCGAAGGGGCGGTTGCACTCGTCGCGGGCATGACCCGCCGGGGAGACGTCGGCCGAGCACGGGTCTCTTCACCGTTCTGGGTTGAGGCTGCATCGGCCGGTTATGGGAGCGCATCCGAATTGGAAGGCTCTCCCCGAGGTGAGCAGTGGTTGCCCCTCTGGTCTCATCCGCTACAGTACGGCGAGTTTGTCGAGTTGATCCGCGAAGGGCGCGCCCAAGTGGGCCGTCGCAACACGACAAAAGCTGGGGATCTGGTGCGCGCGACAGCACGACTCGGCCTTGCCCGTGGAATCGACTCGTTGCAGCGGTTTGCGTACCTTGAGCGCAACGGTCAATCGAACCTCGCGGTTTCCGTCGGTCGGTTCAGGGTGACTTCGCGGTCCCACCAAATACTCCTGGAAGAGGTTGCGCCCTGGATCGACCGCCTCACATGGTTTGCCAGACGAACTAAAGATAATAACGTGCCGGTCAGCCTTGGCGCGATCGCACGGCAAACGCAAGAAGCTCTCTTCGCCGTCTGCCGACACGATGCGACTCCAACGGAATGGCGTGAACTACTCATCACCCTCGGGAGCGCGGAATTTGCTCTTTTGCGCTCGGGTAAGAATCCGTCACGACGGCCCCTGCCTAAACTGAGTTGCGGCTGGATAGTGGCCGTGGACGATGGCAGCGATAGCGGGCGAACTGCGCTACGGTTGGCTCTGGCGCTCGCATCTCAGCACCGGCCACCAGACAAGCACGACGGAACGTTCAAGGGCTCTGTTCGGCAACACTTCGTCCCGCTTGTCGATCCTGACGATGACCGGCCTCGTTTCCGGCTTGACGATCGTGGGCGGGCCGAGCCTGATCCCGAAGACGTCTGCATGGGTCGGGATCTGGTTACCGATGCGATCGCTCTCGTTCGACGTCGTTCGATTTGGGCCCGCATGTCCAGTGCGGCGCGCGAGAAGACGCCGCAACTTCCGCTCTGGCCAGTAGCCTCTTGCGAAGCGACCCTTGAGGAAATCGGTTCCTGGGTACGGGGAAAATGCTCCGACAAAGATGTGCTGGCGCTTGTCCGTCCACTGCTTGCTCTGAACTGGAGCGAGATCGCCGACCGAGGTTCGGGCCTGCCCTCGTGGCGGGCAGGGGAAGCTGATCCGCTTCAGATGTTGTTCCGTCTTGCTCATCTGCCGTTCGATGTCCCCGTGCAGGATGCGAACGGGAAACAGGAGATCGCGGTCACCGTCCGTCTCGATCCAGAGCCATTACGTCGCCTCGCAGGCGGCGATCTGGACGGGGCATTGAAGGTTGCTGTACGTCGCCTCGACGCGAGCGGCCTTCGACCTGTCTTCCGGCGTGGCGTGGTTACGCCAGCGATAGCGCGCCGGCTCGCCGCCAGCCTCGCATTCCCAATTTCTCGAACTGACGCAGCTCGCGCGGTCCAGCTTGTCTGCAAGCCCTACGATATTAAGGAGCAATCGTCGTCTCTCGCTTGAGGAGTATTCTTTATGCCTATCGATCTTTCGCCTCTCGACAAACACCACGATTTACTATTTGAAATTCCACTTAAGGTTCGGCAGGGCTATAGATTCCAGCCCACGGGATTCCCGGATCTCGGGGCCGCCGAGTTCGACACGCCCGTAGGGAGATCGCTGCTCGTCGAATCCGCACAGAGCATGGCGAATCGGCTGGAAGCCGTGTGCTGGGACGAGAGCACGAACGATCTCATCGAACCTCTGCGCGGGCTCAGCTATGTGAAGGTGCTTCGAGAGGGCAAGTATCTCACGAGTTCCATCACCGACTCGCATCGTCTGAACAGTCCCTACATTCTCGGAGACAAGATGTTCTTCACCGTGCTACAGGGGGAGCTCGGCGCACTCGAAAAGGGACCCATCGATCGCAGGGTCCTTGCACAGAAGCTCCTTAAGTATGACGTGGGCTCCCTCGTTCATGGTGTGTTTCTCGCCAAGAAGGAACTCGCCGGAGGACGATTGCGATCGGCGCGCGCTGTAACGGCCTTCGTTGAAGCGGACGGCGTGAAGGTGGCCCCATCCGGTGGATCGAAGCAGGACCATGTCGATCCCAGCGGAAAGGCATTCGGTCAGGGTGGCGCCGAAAAGGGTTTTGGGCACATACCATTTCCGCGTGATGAGTATACCGCCGACAAGATCACCATGTACGCGAGCGTGGATCTTGCCCAGATCCGCGGCTACGGCCTCGATGCGGATGCCACCAAATTGCTAATCCTGTTGGCGCTCTTAAAGCTACGTTTGTTTCTAGACAGCCCCATGCGGCTCCGGACGGCGTGCTCTTTCGAGTTGCAAGGTAGCGGAGATATCGTCAGCAAGAATATCGCTAAGTTCACGCTGCCCGACGGCCAAGCCTTCATCGGTGCAAAAGGCGAGAATAGCAAGTGGTCCGGTGAACTACCTGAGCTTATTACAAAGCTGGCAGTGGTTCGGCAGCTTGGGGAGACCGACGCGACCAGTACCGAGAAGATGCGAGTAACGGAAGTCACATTCACAAGCTGAGTGGAGTTTGCCGATGATCCGTTTGCTCTTCGACTTTTCCAACGGAAGCTATCACGCAACGCCTTGGGGACATCACGTAAACGAAGGACTCGTTGAATGGCCTCCGAGTCCCTGGCGCATCATTCGGGCTCTCCTCGCCACGGGCTATACCAAGCTCGGCTGGCAGCAGATTCCCGACGAGATGCGACATCTCGTCGGGGCGCTTGCGGCCCACGAGCCAAGCTATCGGCTACCTCACGCCACCAACGGCCACACCCGCCACTACATGCCGATCAGGGGATGGCAGAAGGGTGTCCAGAAGACCAGCTTGGTGATTGACGCGTTCATCAAGACCGACGGTGCGCTGTGCGTCGATTGGCCAGGCGTGGATCCGGCGCAGCACAGCATTCTTCCGCAACTCCTAGCTCGTCTCAGTTACATTGGCCGCGCTGAGTCTCGGGTCAAGGCTCGGCTCGTGACCGGAAACGAAGACCCTCCGGGGTTGATCGTCTCCACACGGCGGGCAGAGCGGGATGACGAACCGGTGCGCTTGCTCGCGCCTATGGCAAGCGAACAGTACGACGCCTGGCGGCTTGGCTCGCCGAGCGCGCCCGACGATCTTCTTGCTGCGCTGCAGATCGACACAAACAGGCTTCAGGAGGAGGGCTGGAACTTCCCGCCCGGCACGCGCGAATTGATTTACTGGCGTCCGGCCAGCGCGTTCTCTTCCGTTTCGGTCCCTGGCTGGTCTAGTAACGCCGCAGCCGATCGTCACGATACCGCTTTGTTTGCGCTCTCCACCGACAAGAAACGTGATGTCCTGCCGCTCATGGAGCGAGCCCTCCCAACGATGGCCCTCTTTCGAAGGGCTTTGCTCAGCACGGTCGGCGATGAGCAACAACTCGGCGGATGCCCAGAACTCACCGGCAAAGACAAACAAGGAGTGCCACTGCGGTGCAAGCATCGGCATGCGCACTTCATTCCGCTATCGCTCGACTCCGAGAGACCACGGCGAATCGACCACATTCTTGTCTATGCACCAATGGGGTTCGGTCCACTCGCGGAGCGCGGGCTTCGCCGCCTGCGAGCCACCTGGGCGAAGGGGATTGACGACATTGCGGTAACGCTCATAGGGATCGGGAAGCGAGGCGCATTTAGGAAAGTCGGGACCGAGGCAATTGAGGAGCTCGGATCGGGTGTAACTTGGGTGAGTCGCACACCGTTTATCCCTCCCCGCTTTCTAAAGTCGCGTGGGAAAGATTCGATTCAGGGACAAATCCATGCGGAGCTTCAGCGGCGCGGCTTTCCTGATCTCGTCGTAGCCCCGGTGATTGCCAAGCCAACGGACGAGGATGATTTTGGAAGACAAGCGCAACGGTTCCGGCGCTTTGCTCGATTACGTCAAGGCAAAGGGGACGTACCGCCCGCTGGGATGTTCCATATTACTTTAACTTTGGACCGCACGGTTGAGGGTCCGATCTGTCTCGGATGGGGTTCCCATTTCGGTTTAGGGTTATTCGTTCCGCGTCAGATAGACCGCGCGGCCGACGCTTGATGTTGTCCCCAATGTCCGTTTATTCGGCCAGGCCGAGCTGATTTGCCAACCATTTGTGTGCAGCGCGGCGAGTAATGAGGCCGAGGTCATAGTCGAATTGGCTGGCCGTTGTCAGGAGACATTGCAAACACGCGGACGAACAACTGAGATCGTGATCTTCGGACACGAAGAGTGTCTGCATTGTCCGCTCTAGCCATTCGCGAGCATTTGCCGCAAGCTCGATGACGTGGCCGGACCCTCCGTGAACGTTGTCGAATATCTGCGTTGCCCACCCGCTAGAAACTCGAACAGAAGTCACACCGAGTTCCCGAGCGTCGACCTCCAGGAGATCAGCGCCTGCGAGCCGAAGAGCATGGCCAAGAGTTGTCGCGACTGCCTGATCGAGGCCAGCTCCGAGTCTTCCGAACTCGATTTCAGGCAGGTCGGTATTCCCGACCGCCGCCAGATGTTGGTTACGAAGAACACAGTCGTCTTTGCTCGACCAACAGAGACGGTGCGCGTCTTCAACGTGAACATGGGCTTCGAATCGGTTCGGGAGGTCCATTCGCCCGATTCCGATCTTCTTTTCACTATCGGCGAAGCCACACCGCAGACACACCGCGAATCCCAATTGATTCTCACCACTGTTGAACGCGAGAACCTCACCACCTTCGCACGTTCTGGCACGAAGCCCTGTCACGCCACCGAAATCTTCGAACACTTGGGTCTTGACGTCAGCAGAAACGAACGAGGTAGTAGTTACTTGCGTCCGACCTACCCTCTCTTGTGACCCGAGCCACGATGGCGGATCCCACACAGCCGTTGAGTAGCCATACTTTGGAATCAAGAGACTCTGTCCTTGATCTGCTCGGCGTCCGAGACAGCCGGGCACCCCACAGGCGTTTGTTTCAACCGGCAGGTATGTGTACCAGTTGTGGCCCAAGGTGCATGAGTACTTCCAGGCGCGTTGTCCGAATTCAGTGCTGTAGTCTCCGCTCGCCCACGAACGCAACACAGCGCGCGACGTGTACGTGCGGCCACCCGCGAGAACCGTAGAGCCGGGAACGTACTCGCTAACGGCGAGGATGCCGTCCCGCTGCAGTCGCACTGGAGCGCCACTGCCGCCAGAAGTTTCAGGCACGGTCAGAGACTGCAACCCGATCGGAAAACCATAGCGCGGCAGGAATCGTCGCGAGCCCAATTCTTCAATAACCGTTGTCATCCAGAGGGATTTTGCCTGATGAGCAATAGCGTTCCGGTTGCGACGTGCGATGCCCGGTACAGCCCACGCCTTAAGCATTTCAGCGTAATCGACAGACCAGTCCTTCTCGATATCCCTAAAGCTACACACTGTGTCTTCGATCAGATCCGAAAGGGGGATGCCGACTATTCCAGTAGCCTCAAGCAGTGCCTTCAACTGAGAGTGCAACGCTGCCGCGGATTCGGATCTTATAAAGCGTACAAATTGAGCCCCGGGATGATCATCCGAATGCCACCAGTCAGGACGGTGGAGTCCAGAGTAATCAGGGGGAATCACTTCCCTCGGACTATCGTCCTGAAGAAACGGAATCTGAGGCTGACCGAACAACCATCCGACAAGGTTGTAGGCTTTCATTGCGCCCACTTGAATTCCGCGGGGATAGATGCTTCGGAAAAACTCTCCCAGAAGGAACGCGCGTGCGTGGCGTCGTACAACACCCTCGCGTGACAATAAGACTTTTGGCCTTCGCAGGGGTCTGTAATAGAATTCGCCAAATTTCTGAAAGACTGCGAGGTTGTAGGCGTTATTCCTAGCGAACGTTACTACGATCGATGAGCCATCTGACCGCCGCCCTGCGCGCCCACTCCGTTGAAGATAGTTCGCCTTGCCCGGTGGAACATTGGCCAGCATCACGCCCGATAGCCCACCAATATCGATTCCGACTTCAAGCGTCGTCGTGGCACTTAGCACATTCCGCGCCCCTACTGAAAACAACTCCTGTAACCGACGGTTTTCGTCTGAGGCCAACTGGGCGGAATGTTCCTCCGCCCAAAGACCCATCCGAAAAATCCCGTCGTCTCGATAGGCCCGTCTAAGTCGACGGAATCGGCGATGTTCATCCAAGTCAGTCGATGTTACGGCCTGAAGATTGGAATCGCCTGCGCCGGTTGGTGCCAAGCCGGCCACGGATCTGGGCCAAAAATCGCCTCCGACCTGGCATAGGTAGCCTTTGTCAATTGGGCGCAGGTACAGCTCTTTGAAATGAAGCTGTAAAGCTGTAACAGAGCCGCCCGCCGAGTCTTCACGCTGTTGCGCTTTGATCCACCGAGCGCCCCCGACCGCGTGGCTACGCAACGACTCGAACGCGCCTTGCAGCAAAAGTTCGAGAAGCGCGTCGAGGTCATTCGAACCCGCACCTAACCGACTCAGAAAGCGTGCCGCAAACCGATTCCTTCGGGACGCCGTTTCGCCCTTTCGAGCGCCGATGAAAGGAGTCAGCCAACCACCCCAGCGAGACCGAAGGCTCATCCAGCCGCCGAGTGGGCGCGAGAAATCATCGCGATCACTGCTTTCGGATCCCAGTGTGATACTGCCGTCGATCCGGAGCGTGTCGCATAAGTCGGCGAGAAACGACGGCCAATCGGAAATCAAGCGCTCCGCATCGACAGAAGCAGGAAGCTGTCCCAGTAGACTGCCCGGTACGGACAAAGCCTCCACGCCCGGATAAACGACCTCCGCCAGTCCGACTGTTTCAAGAGATACCTGACTCCAAGCCGGACTGACGAACTCGCTCGCGAGAATCCGGGCAGACCGTCTTCGAACTCTTTCCGCGTTGAGTTGTTAGTGGCGCCGGACGAAGGGCCAAAATGGCGCCGCGGGAAGGACCGGGGCGCCACGGGTCGATGGCGCCAATGGAACCACAGGAGGAGAAGGGGGACAGGCCGAATCGAGCCGCGCCCGCACGGCGGGGAAAAATGCGCGACCGGAACGGTGCGATAGAGTCGTGAGTTTGCGCGGAACCGGATAGCCGCTGTCGCCCCGGAGGGGAGTGCGATCCTCTCCGGGGCATGAGCTTTCCGGGAGGGCGACTCCCGTGGGGCCTGTCGAGGATTCTACACGTTCTGTCGAAGATCGGGAACACGGGGCGGCGAAGCTTCGGCGTCCCCGCACACGCATTTGTCTGCTGAAGGGCTGCGAACAACGGTTCCGGCCCTCGCGGGCGCGGACGCGTTATTGCAGCGAGGCCTGCCG
>JASHSD010000233.1 GCA_030036985.1 Bryobacteraceae bacterium | reverse complement strand
GAAATCACGGGCGAACCACTTTCCCTGGAACGGATACAAAGGGTTGCGGACGGTTCACTCGATGCATTCCTGGGCGACGGCGCCCGGAGCCGTATTCTCTCGTCGCGCGCGGTTGTCGACAAACTCATTCGCGAAGACAAGACCGTCTACGGCGTCAATACGGGATTCGGCAAGCTGGCCGATATACATATTCCGGCTGGTGAGATCGAACAGCTTCAGGTGAATCTCGTCCGGAGCCATGCCGCCGGCGTGGGCAATCCTTTGTCGATCGCGGAAACACGGGCGCTGATGCTGTTACGCGCGAACGTGCTGGCCGCGGGGTACAGCGGCTGCCGTCCGGTTGTCGTCGATACCCTGCTGCGGATGTTGTCGTGCGGAGTGTACCCGCGCATTCCCGAGAAAGGCTCTGTCGGGGCCAGTGGCGACCTTGCGCCTCTGGCGCATCTGGCGCTGGGGATGATCGGCGAAGGCCGCAGCTTTTACAAAAGCGAGTGGATGCCGAGCCGCGAGGCTTTGAGCGCCGCCGGGATTGAAGCGGTTCGCCTGGCCGCCAAGGAAGGTCTGGCTCTGCTGAACGGCACGCAGGCGATGGGCGCGGTCGGGGGATTGGCTCTGCTGCGCGCCGAACGCCTCGTGAAACTGGCCGATGTCGCGGGCGCGATGTCTCTGGATGCTCTGCTCGGCACGCCGGTCGCTTTCGATCCGCGCATTCACGCCGTGCGGCCGCATGCGGGGCAGCGCGCCTCGGCCGCGCATCTGCTGGATCTTCTGCAGGGCAGCGCTCTGCGCGCTTCGCATCTCCACAACGATCCCCGCGTGCAGGACGCTTATTGCCTGCGGTGCATGCCGCAGGTGCACGGCGCGGTTCGCATGGCGCTGGCGCACGCGCGGCAGACCGTCGAAATCGAAAGCGGTTCGGCCACGGACAATCCTCTGGTGTTTGCCGATTCGGAAGAGATTCTGAGCGGCGGCAATTTTCACGGTGCGCCGTTGGGATACGTCTACGACTACGCGGCCATCGCGCTCACGGATCTGATGAGCATCGCCGAGCGCCGCATCGACAGGCTCGTCAATCCGGATCTGAACGCGGGGTTGCCGCCGTTCCTCAGCGCGCATCCGGGCGTGGGGTCGGGATACATGATTGCGCAGGTTTGCGCCGCCGCGCTGCTCAACGAGGCGAAGGTACTCGCTCATCCTTCGAGCGTCGACAGCGTTCCCACTTCGGGCGGTAAAGAGGATCACGTTTCGATGGGGATGACTTCCGCGGTGAAACTGCGCGGCATCGTCGCGCTGGCGGAATCCGTGCTGGCGGTCGAGTTCATGACGGCGGCCGAAGGGATCGCATACAGGCGGCCTCTGCGTTCTTCGGCGCCGATCGAGCGGGCGCATGAAATCGTGCGCGGCGTTGTGCCGCGGTTGACCGAAGATCGCCCGCCGTCGGACGACATTGAAGCGCTGGCGGCCGCCATTCGGGAAGGGCGGTTAGATGAATTGCTCGGTTAGAGGGGCTTTCGGAAAACACCAAAAACCGCTTGCTTGCGCGCGCGGCTCGGAACCGTTTCGCCGTAACTTGCCGAGCCGCGACCGCGAGGGAGCGATCTGCTGATGCCGCTCGCCGTTGTCAATTGCGGAGAGATCGTCACAGTCGCCGGGCCCGCCCGTCCGCGGATTCGCGACGAGATGAAGAATCTCTCGATCGTTCGCGGCGGAGCCATGCTGGTGCGCGAGGGCCGCATCGAGAGCATCGGTCCGCAGATGGAACTCAAAGCGCATATCGCGGACGAGTACGAAATCGTGGATGCCGGCGGCAGAACGGTTCTGCCCGGCTTTGTGGATGCGCACACGCATCCCGTATTCGCCGGCACGCGCGCCGACGAATACGAAATGCGCGCGGGCGGCGCCACTTATGAACAGATCGCGAAGGAGGGCGGCGGCATCCGTTCCACCGTGCGCAAGACGCGCGCCGCGTCCGAAGAGGATCTCTTCGAAACCGCGTTGGGACGATCGCAATGGTTCCTGCGCGTGGGCACAACGACCATCGAAGCGAAGTCCGGCTATGGACTCACGCTCGAATCGGAATTGCGCATATTGCGCGTGATCTGCCGTCTTGGCGCCGAAAATCGCCTGCGCATTGTGCCGACATTTCTCGGCGCGCACGAAGTTCCCGACGAGTATCGCGGCAGAACGGGCGACTACATCGATCTGGTTGTTCGCGAAATGCTGCCCGCCGTCGCATCGGCCGGGCTCGCGGAATACTGTGACGTTTTCTGTGAACCGGGAATCTTCAACGGCGAAGCGGCCTTGCGTATTCTCGGCGCGGCCCGTGAATTGGGGCTTGGGATTCGCATGCACGCCGATCAGCTTTCGCGTTCGGGAGCGGCCGAAATCGCGGCTCTTGCCGGAGCCGCAACCGCCGATCATCTGGAGCAGATCGATGCGCGCGGCATCGAGGCATTGGCGCACGCCGGCGTGCAGCCGGTGTTGCTCCCGGCATCGGTGTACACGCTGGGTTCGAAGCGATTCGCACCCGCGCGCGAAATGATCGATGCGGGACTCGCTGTGGTCCTCGCGACCGACTTCAATCCCGGATCGTCGCCCACGCCTTCCATGCCGTTTGTGCTGTCGCTCGCCTCCACACAGACGCGCATGACGCCCGCCGAAGCGCTGACCGCGGCCACCATCAATGCGGCGTACAGTCTCGGACGGGGGAGCGAGATCGGCTCGCTGGAGCCGGGCAAACAGGCGGATTTCGTCATTCACGACTGCCGCGACTATCGCGAGATCCCATACTTCGTCGGTCTCGAGCCCGCATACGAAACATACCTTGGAGGCCGTCTGGTTTATTCGCGGCACGATCGTCCATGACCGTTCAGGAACAAGGCTGGCTGCCGGATTATCTCTATCGCGAAGGACGCTTCCGCGCGGGCGTGACGATGTTTGCCGATGCGGCCGGCCGCATCACGCGCTTCTCGGATGGGGCCGAGGATCTGAAAACGGCGCAGCGTCTGGCGGACCGTGCGATTGTCCCTGGTCTCGTCAACGTTCATTCGCATTCCTTCCAGCGCGCCATTCGCGGCAGGACCGAACACA
>JASHSD010000232.1 GCA_030036985.1 Bryobacteraceae bacterium | reverse complement strand
ATAGGTGCTCATGGCCGCGGCGGCGATCGGGTGTTTTTCCGTGTTGACCTGGATCGACGCGCCGCCGATGAAGCCCAGGCCGGAATGGTCGAAGTTATCGTCGGCCCACTCATCCACCGTGACGTTCTGCGCGATGGCCCCGTACCAGATGTTGAGATCGGACGGGAACAAGGCGCTGACGCCGACTCCGGCCTGTGCTTCCCAATGCCCGAAGTAATGTTTTCCCACCTGGCCATGGTTGTTCGAAAGACCGTTGGGATAAGCCTTCGATTTCGAGAGCAGCATCAGGCGCGTATTTTCGTAGGTGTAACTCGCGAGCAGCACGACTTTGGCCGGCTGAAAGTATTCGCGGACATCCTTGATGTAAGTCACGCCAGTGACTTTACCGTTGTTATCCGCAATGATGCGGGTGACCTGGGCGCGATCGGCGATGGTCAGGTTTTTCGTCTTCACCGCTTCGGGGATGGTGGTGACGGCAGTCGAATTTTTTGCGCTGATGTGGCAACCGCCGCGGTCGCAATAGCCGTGATAGGCGCAGCTCGGGCGTCCGCGATAAGGCACGGAGTTGATGGCCGCGGGTCCGCGAAACGGCTTCCAGCCGAGCTTCTTCGCCGCGGCCGCCATCATGTCGGTGAAGTCGGTATCGCGCAGCGGAGGCATTGGGAAATTGCGCTTCCGCGGGGCTTCGAGGATATTGCCGCGCGGATCGAGTTTGCCGTTGATGTTGCCCGCTCTGCCGGATACGCCGACTTCGTGCTCGACGATGTCGTAGTAATTCTCCAGATCGTCGTAGGTCAGCGGCCAGTCTTCGAGCGTGCTGCCTTTGGGGATGGAATTCGCGCCGTAGCGGCGGATGGATTCCGAACGGACCCTGAAATCCCAGTGGCTGTAACGCCAGCTCTGCGCGTGATAGTGGATTGATGTGCCGCCGATGGCGTTCATCATCGGAGCGGCGGCGCCTTGCTGTGCGCGTTGGTTGACGTTCGTGCGGAAGGTTGGGATTTCGAGCTTGGCTTTCGGCACGGAGGTGACGAGCGAGCGGACGTTGTTATAGATTTCGTCCGGTTTGAAGCTGTGCGGGTCCATCCACGTACCCGCTTCGATGCCGATCACTTTCAGGCCCGCGCGGCAAAGCGGCAGCACGGCGACGCCGCCGGCCGCGCCGAGGCCGATGACCGCGACGTCGGCCGGCTTCAGATTAATGGCCATTGTTCGTCCCGTAGGCGGATCGGCGGTAGGGCCTGGGCGGCGTGCCCATCTTTTGTTCTTCGGGAGAGACCGCGAGACGGGGACCGGGGTAACGAATGAGATCCCAGCCGGCGAAGTTTTTGTTGCCGCCGTAATACGGATCGCTGAACATGCCTTCGAGGGTCAGGCGGCGGACGCGGGCGAAGAATTGGCGCGCTGCGCCGTTTTCCATGCTGGTAAGCAGAGCGTCGCGCTGTTCGGGGGTGAGATCGGCAAAGGCGGCGTTGTGGGTCGAGCGGGCCAGCGCGTCGACGCCTGCGAGGCCATCGAGGAATGCGGTTTTTTCGGCGGCTAAGGCTCCGGCGAGGGCGCGATCGATATAGGTTGCGGCGCCGCATCCCACCGCGCCGGGACCGAGTTCGTCTTTGGGAACAATGCGGTCGACGAAGGCTTCGAGGGTTTTGAGTTGTGCGGGCGAGAGAGCCGTTTGCGGCGTCTGCGCGGCTGCGGTCAGCGCGGCCAGAGGAACGAAGGTCGCCGACGCGATGACCGTGCGCCGCGTGATTTGGAATTGATCTTTCTCGTCAGGCATGTTTCAAGATCCTATCAAGATCGCTCCCCTGCGGTCGCGGCTCGGTACGGGTTTTCGGTCGGTAGGGGTTTCGCGCGGTACGGGTTTGGGTTTGTCGGTATAGGCTTTCGGTCGTAACGGGTTTCGGTTTTTGATAGATACTTGGAATCTATGAATCGTCACCAATTTGTTTCGATCGCCGCGGCTTGCGTCCGCGTTCCGCAACTGCTTGCCGCCGGCACCGCGAAGTATGACCTGATCGTTAAAGGCGGGCGCGCCATCGATCCTTTGCGCAAACTGGACGGCATGCGCGATGTGGCGATCGCGCGGGGCCGTATCGTGGCCGTCGAAGCCGGGATTAAGGGCGAGGCTTCGGAAACGATCGATGCGACCGGCAAATTGGTCGTGCCCGGGTTGATCGATATCCATACCCACGCGACGCGGAGCAAGGACGGTGCGGTGCTGTGCCTTGCGGACGGCGTCACTGGCCTGATCGATGCGGGATCGCAGGGCGCGGATCATATCGACGATGCCGTCGCGGTTGCGAAGGCGGCGCCGCAGCCGTTCCGCGTGCTGATCAACATCGGGCGCGCCGGCATTATCGCCGAGGGCGACACGATGGATCTGAAGCGGGCCGATGTCGCCCTCGCGAAGGCGGGAATCGAGCGCAACCGCGACATGGTTGTCGGGGTGAAGGCGCGGCTGTCGCAGGATGTTGCCGGCAAGAACGACTTCGAAGTGCTGCGGCGGGCGCAGGAAGCGGCGTCGGCGCATCGGTTGCCGGTGATGATCCACATGGGACAGACAGTGTCGCCGCTGCCGAAACTGCTGGCGCTGCTCAAATCCGGGGACATCGTGACGCATATGTTCGCGCCGCCGCCGAACAGCATCATCGACGATCACGGGAGGATTCTGCCGGATGTGATCGCGGCGCGCCAGCGCGGCGTCCGGTTCGATCTCGGCAACGGACGGACTCGGCATTTGCGGTGGGACATGGCCGACAGCATCCTGAAGGCCGGGTTCCTGCCCGACACGCTCTCGACCGATTGGACACCGGAAGGCCGCACTGAGCAGATCATCAATTTCCCCAACGTGATGTCGAAGTTCCTGATGCTGGGGAGGTCCGTCGATGAAGTGATTGCGTGGTCGACAGTCAACCCGTCGCGTTTGTTTCCCGTGTTTCGCGATCGCGGCACGCTCAAACCGGGCGCGCCGGCCGATATTGCGGTGCTCGATCTGCGCCAAGGGAGCTTCGAATTCGTGGACAACTACGGGAACAAGCGGATGGGACCGCAGCGATTGTTCCCCTGGGCGACTGTGCTTGGAGGCAAGCGAGTCGCAACCCACGCGTAGCCCGCTTGTGCCTGTCACGAATAAGTGTGCCAACCACTCCCTTGCGGTCGTGGCTCAGAAACCGGTACCGAGCCGCGACCGCGAGGGAGCGTTCTGCGCCGCCTGTGATAGTTAATTCGTGATGAGCCCTTATTTGCGGCTTATTTTGAAATTGGGATGGGCTTGGTGGCGTTGTCCCAGTGCTCGGCGATTTTGCCGTCCTGAATGCGGAACATGTCGAACCAGGTTGAGGTGTACTTGTGGCCGGGGTGCGTGGGGTCGTCGTATTCGCGCACGAGCGAGAGCGTCACGTAATCGCCCTCGGCCTGTATGGCGACCAGATCCGGCAGGGTGTCGAGAACCGGCTTGGGTCCACCCAGCTTCACGAAGTAGGCCTTGAAGCCGGCCAGACCGGTTTCGGCGTTCGGGTTGTGCTGGATATAGTCCTCGCGCATGTATTTGTCGGCCTGGTCGAGGCGGAGTCCGCGCAGGACGATGCGGTAGAAATCGTAGACGAGCTTCTTGTTCGCGGCGAGCTTCGGGTCGTGGCTTTTCAGCAGGGCGGCCTGGTCTTTCGTCGGAACCACTGGCAAGGCGGCGAACAGGGGCGCGCTGAGAATGGCGAGCGCGAGGGCGTGAGTGAACAGGGTCATTAATATTCTCCGAGGCACCAGCATACATGATTCGTTTCATACAGTAGATGTTTGACCAGTTCATTACAGGCCGATTCGCCGTATTTGATTGATGCCTCCGGTTATCGGGGCGAGACGGAACGCGTTTTCGTTCCGGAATCGGAGGCGGAGGTGTGCGCTGTTTTGCGCGAGGCTTCGGCTGCGCGAACCCCGGTGACGCTTTCGGGCGCGGGTACCGGCGTGACCGGCGGACGTGTGCCTCATGGGGGCTGGATACTGTCGCTGGAACGGCTGCGGCGGATGGAAATCCACGAGGGATGGGCGATCTGCGGGCCAGGCGTGCTGTTGCGGGAGTTGCAGGTGGCGGCGGGTCCGCGGCAGTTCTATGCGCCGGATCCGACGGAAAATGGCGCCTCGATCGGCGGGACGATTGCGACCAATGCGAGCGGATCGCGCAGTTTTCGTTATGGCGCCACGCGGCGGCATGTGCGGGCGCTCCGGGTGGTGCTGATGGATGGATCGCTGCTGGAACTGCGGCGTGGCGATAAGCCTCCGTTCGATGTGCCCGTGCTGCCCGCGCCCGCTACGACCAAGAATACGGCCGGGTATTATCTGCGGCCGGATATCGATTATGTGGATTTGTTCATTGGGTCGGAGGGGACGCTGGGGGTGGTGACCGAAGCGGAGCTGGCGCTGCTGCCGATGCTCGAGGAGTTGTTTACGGGCGTGCTGTTTTTCGAATCGGACGAGGGCGCGCTTGACAGCGTGGATCGGTGGCGTCCGGTGAATGGACTGCGGATGCTGGAATACCTGGATGCGGGGTCGCTCGATTTGTTGCGTCCGCGATTTCCCGAGTTGCCGGCGGCGGCTCGCGCATGCGTCCTCGTTGAGAGCGAGAACGACGACTGGATGGACGATTTTTCGGGTATGGAAGAGTCCTGGTTTGCGGCGGGCGCTTCCGATCGGGAGCGGTTCCGGCATTTTCGGCATGCGCTGCCGGAGGCGGTGAACGATCTGGTGCGGCGGCGCGGGCTGACGAAAATGGGTTCGGATTTCGCTGTGCCTGTTGCACGCAATCGGGAGATGCTTTCGATTTATCGGGAGACTCTGGAGCCGGAGTTTCCGGGGCAGCATGTGATTTTCGGGCATATCGGCGATGCGCATCTGCATGTGAATGTGCTGCCGGCGAACGATGCGGAATGGCGGCGGGGAGGTGAGTTGATGACTTATTTTGCGCGGCAGGCTTTTGCGCTCGGCGGGACCGTTTCGGCGGAACATGGGTTGGGGAAACGCAAGAAGCACCTGTTGCAGATTCAGTATTCGCCCGCTGAGATTGAAAAGATGAAAGACGTCAAGCGGCGCCTGGACCCGCTTTGGCTGCTGGGTCCAGGCAATTTGTTTTAAGCTGAGACGCGACTAAAGTCGCGTGTCCGATCAGGCGTTTCGGTCAGGAGAGGTGGCCGCCCATGGAGTCGAAGTCGGCGATCAACTGGCTCCAGTCGAAGCCGGCGGGGGCTTTCTTCGTGGCTTTGTTCAGGCCGTCCTGACTCACTACCGTGTAGAGTTCTCCGCCCGCGGCTTTGCCCGCGTATTGCGATACGGCGGCGTTCGTCACCAGGCCCGTCATGCCCCAGGAGTCGATGACAACTCCGTCGGCGTTGTAGCCGACGCCCACGACACAGTGCCCGTTGTTGGGGTCGGGATCGCCGGCCGCGTCCCAGGTGAAGCCGGGCGCGGATGGCATGGGGTTGATCCAGGCATCGGGCAGTTCAATGCCGAAGACCAGGTTTTCGAAGAGCCAGAGTGCGGTGCGGACCTCGGTGAGGTCGGTGGCGTCGACGGCGAGCCAGCCCGCGATCTTGTGCGTGCTGCCGGCGGGGGCGCCGTGATTCTCCCAATAGTTGAGCGCGGTTTGTTCGTCGCAGCCGTTATCCGTGCTGGAGTCGCCGGGGACGTAGCCTCCGATGGCGCTGTAGAGAGCGACGATTTGGTCATTCGAAAAAACGAACTGGTCGCCCGCGTTGGCGGTGAGGACGCCGACGAGGTGGGCGATGCCGGCGATTACGCAGTCGCCGAGCGTGTCGTTGCCGTAGATGTTGGCCAGGGCCGTCGACGCGGCCTTGGTGTAGTCGCATGCCGCGGGCGGCGGCGGGGTGCGACGGGTCAGGTAATTGCGCAGGCTCAGACGCGGACAACGCGCGATGGGACGCTTGCGGCCGAGGCGGAAGGGTTTTTCCGGCATAGGATCTCGGTCACATGATAGAGGCGGGGCGGAATGCTGTTGCGGCGATGCGGGTTAGTCGCTGCGCGGAATGTGTTGGCAGCACGTTGTTTGCGCGTCGCAAAATTATGCGGCGGCGGTTGTGACTGCGTCGGCGCGGTCTATTGCCTGGAGGTCAACACCTTCCCAGCGGGCGACGACGGCGGTCGCGAGGCAGTTCCCCAGGATGTTCACGGAGGTTCGCGCCATATCCATAAGGGTGTCGACGCCCAGGAGCACGGCTACGCCTTCGACGGGCAGGCCGAAAGTCGTGAGCGTGCCGGCGAGGATCACGAGTGAGGCTCTGGGCACGCCCGCCACGCCCTTGCTCGTCAGCATGAGGGTCAGCATCATGACGAGCTGCGTGCCGAAGGCGACGTGTACGCCGGCGGCTTGGGCCACGAACATGGACGCGAGCGCGAGGTAAAGTGTCGAGCCATCCAGATTGAAGCTGTAGCCGGTGGGCAGGACGAAGGCCACGATGTGCTTGGGGACGCCGAACTGCTCCATGTTTTCGAGGGCGACCGGGAGGGCCGATTCGCTGGATGCGGTGGAGAAGGCGAGCAGGAAGGGTTCGCGCGCGGCTCGGATGAAACGGCGGAGGGGGATTTTGAGGATGGCGGTGACCGTGCCGAGCACCACCACGACGAAGAAAACCTCCGCGCCGTAGAGCGTGAGCACCAGTTTGCTGAGGTTTTTGAGAACGCCGATGCCGCGTTCGCCGACCGTCGCCGCCATGGCGCCGAAGACGCCGAAGGGAGCGAAGAGCATCACGTAATCGGTGAATTTGAACATCACCTCGGCGAGCGACTCGCAGAATTGGACGACGGGTTTGGCTTTGGCTCCGGCGGCAGCGCAGGCCGCGCCGAAGATGAAGGCGAAGACTACGAT
>JASHSD010000231.1 GCA_030036985.1 Bryobacteraceae bacterium | reverse complement strand
GCTTGGCAATCACGTACACAGGGACTGCATTCTGCGGGGCTCGCTCCAGGTCGAAGTAAAGTACGGATCCCCAGACGAACATGCCCATGAATATGCCGAGGGGAATCAGCGTCCACGTGAATTCGATCGCGTCGTTGCCGCGAATCTGCGGCGGAAGCTCGTCTTCACGGCGCCTGTGGTAGCGAATCGCGCAATAGACGATGAAGCACGCAACCGCGAGCGTTACAGCGCCGCAAACGACCACCAGCACCCAGAAGAGCCAATTGTACTCTCTCGCCAGCTGTGAAGCCGCGCCGCCGAAAAAACGCTGACCCGCATGCAGGCTGAATTCCATGCTTCCCCTTCAGCTCCCGACCCGGGGCCGGCCGAAAAGAGTTCTTCCGGACAAGCGCATAAAGACCGCGGCCATTCCCAGCAGACTGAGCGCCGCGGCCACGCGCAGAAGGTTCAGGACATCCGTCGTGTATTTGCCGGTGGTGGGGTCGTACTGGCAGCAGAACAGCAGTATCTTGTCGACGGGCGAGCCGATCGTGTTATGCGATGAGTCCATCAGTCCCAGCTTCAGATCGGAAGGCTTGTACTCGACGCCGTAGAAGTATCGCGCCATTCTGCCTTCCGGCGTGGCCATCATGATTCCCGCCGCATGAAAGTAGGTCTTGGTGGCGGCGTCCCAGCGGTAATGAAATCCCGCGGCCTCGGTGACTGCTTTGATGGAATCCGGCTGTCCCACAAGAAAATGCCAGCCGGGGCTGCGGGCATGGTTCGAATATTCCGCCGAATATAAGTCTCTGTAGGCTGAGGCGTCGGCGGGCGTCTCGCTGGGATTGAAACTGATGGCGACGACGTTGTAATCCCGCCCCGCTTTGATGTCGAGAGGCTTGAGGCCGTGCACCACTCCGGTAAGAACCTGGCTGCAGAGCATCGGGCAGGTATAGTAGACCAATGCGAGCAGCACCGGCTTACCCGTATGGAAGAAACTGCCCAGCGTCACCGAGCGGCCGGTCTCATCCTGGAATACCGTGTCGAGCGGCAGTTGTGCGCCGAGGCGTTGATCGATGGTGATGCCCTGCAGTTGCCGCGGCAGCTTTGGTTTGTCATTTGGTTTGTCAGTGGAAGTCCCGGCTGCGAGCGCGCCGGCCGTGGCGAGCAGGCAAGGAATAATCATGGTTCTCATCGCGGTTCTGGTTCCACCTTTCCTTCAAATCCGGTTTCGCGCGTTCCCGCCTGCGGCGGATACAATTTGAGATCCGCGGGCGCTTTCTGCGGCGGAATCCCGCGCCGGGCTATGATCCCGATGGCGCGATCGACGGGTATGCTGACGATTCCTTTCGACCGGTCTACCCACGCATAGCCGGTAAGCTGTGAATTCTCCCAGGCTCGCATAGCCTGAAGATCCGCGCGCGGCGAACCCTGAATGCGCGGTTCGGGCGGCTCGAAGGTGCGCCCTTGGGCGCGCGCGGGAAGCGGAGGTCCGGCGGAGGTCCGGCGTTGCATCAGAGCGTTGAAAAAGAAATAAAGCAGCACGGTGAAGATCCAGGCGCCGATCAAAAGGCCCGCGCCGATCCGGATAACCTTGCGCCCATCGACGTCGGTATGTTCGTAGTGCACCTCCGGATGCGTCGGAAGCCCGGAACTCCGATCTTCAATGACCGGCATGATGTATTGCCTCCTCCAGGCTGGGCGTGCCCAGCGGCAGCAGCGGGCGCTTTTTCAGTTGCCGCAGGAACGCCGCGGTCCACAATCCTCCCAGGCCGAGCGGAACCGAGAAATTCATCCAGTTCACGGAAAAACCCGAGGGATGATAGCCCGGCATCACGATCCAGAAGAGATCCACGAAACGCATGAAGAGGATAATGGCGACCACCGAGCAAAGCTGACGCGGATGGCGTTTGATTTCTCTAGACAGCAACAGCAGGAAAGGCACCAGAAACTGCACGGCGATCAATGCGCCGCCAACCCAGCCCCAGGTTGTTTCGAAAGTGGGCAGGTACCAGGGGATCTCAGTAGTAAGGTTCCCGGCCCATACGATCAGCAGCTGCGAGAACGCCATGTAACCCCACAGCATGATGAACATGAAGAGCAGCTTGCCGAGATCGTGGAAGTGCCTGGGATTGATAATGCCGGCGAGCGGCGGCTTGCGCGCCAGCAGCGCGACCACTACTATCGCGAACGCCATGGCGGTCAGCCCCTGCCCGACCACGAATATGAATCCCCAAATCGTGGAATACCAGTGATTCACCAGCGATTCGGCCCAATCGACCGACGAGAAGGTGACAGTGAAGACATAGATAACCAGACCGGGCGCGCTGAGAGCGGCCAGCAGCCGTGACCGGTCTCCGCCGCGATCTTCGTCCCTGGACCACTTGTCGAGAAAGTACATGATGACGATCCAGATGGCGAAGTAGATCACCGCGCGCACGGTGAACATCACGGGGTTCATGTATATGGCGCGATGCTGAAGCACCGGATCGCGGCGCACCGCCGCGGCATTCGACCACGTGTAGAGGCTCGGCATTCCCACCAGAATCGGTATGAACAAGACCGCGACCAGAGGCAGCGTCCGCATGGACGCTTCGAGCAGACGCCTGGTGACCACACCCCAGGCGCCGCCCGTAAGATACTGCACCATCACCAGCGCCATCGATCCTAGTGCAAGCCCTTGCCAGAACAGGTAACCCATCAGATAGGAGTGAAAGAACTGGCCGGGGTCGAAGATGGCCCCGATCGCGGACACAATCAGCAGGATCGCTCCGGCCACGAGCGCGGGCCGCTGCACCCGGCGCATGGACTGGTCCAGTTCGGCAGAGACGTTATACGAAGCGGTCATCGTTGCGCCTCAAGGCGAGCCGTTTCATTGGGTGGAACGTCGGCGAGTGTGGCCGAGCGGCTCAGTTCCAGTGCTCGCAGGTACGCTACGATGGCCCAGCGGTCCGCCGGCGCGATCTGGTCGCGATGATCGGGCATCGCTCCATAGCCGTTCGTAATGACTTCAAAAATGTAGCCCGGCGGCGCTTCGCGTACCCGGGCGCCATCGAGGTCGGCAGGTATCTTGAATCCGCGGCGTTCGATCATGCCGTGTCCGCTGCCGAGACGGTCGTGACAGGGGCTGCAGAAAATGTCGAACTCTTCCTGGCCGTGGCGGAGAAGGTCCATAGTTATGGGTTCAGGCAAGGTTGTAAGAAAATTTGAGGCATCGGTTCCGGTGTATCCCGTGTTGAAAGGGTCGGTGTCGTTCAGTTCGTCCGGCGCCCCTGTCTCATCGATCGCATTGGTCGCGACGGTGCCGGGCGGAATAGGGCGCGCCGAGCGTCCGTCGGCAAAGAACGAACTGGGGGTCAGTGGCTTGTACTTCGGCTGTTCGTGCATATCCTGGCGGCAACCAGCCAGAAGCGCGAGTCCGGCGAAGGCGAACGCCGCATTACTCGTCCTCAACGTGGTGCACCTCCAGCGGATTCATCTCCGTCATCAGGCGGATGACTCGTTCCGGATCAAATTGCGGATCGCGCGCCTCCACACACAGAAAGAATCGGTTGCTCGATGCCTGGGAGAAGTTCGGCACGCTGAACATCGGGTGGTGCGGCAGCGGAAGCCCGGCCAGCCCCAGCATTCCGAAAAATGCGGTGACCGAGGCAAACAGGATCGTCAGCTCGAACATGATCACGATGAACGCCGGCCAGCTGTTGAGCGGCCTCCCTCCGATGTTCGTGGGATAGTCGATCACCGCGATATAAAACTGCATGCCCCAAGCGGTGAGCGTGCCCAGTATCCCGCCGATCAGAACCAGGGGCGAAAGCCGGCGGCGATCCTCGATGTACTCTTCCAGCTGCGAGACCGGATAAGGCGTGTAGGCCTCCATTCGGCGGAAGCCCCATTCGTGAAATGCGCGCGCCGCGGCCACCAGAGAGGCCGGGTCCTCGAATTCGGCCGAAATGCCGTAAAGACCCGGATGCTTCATTTTTGGCTGCCTCCGGCAGGGCTGGAAAATGGCAGCAGTTCCTTTACTTCATACATCGAGATCATGGGCAGGAAGCGC
>JASHSD010000230.1 GCA_030036985.1 Bryobacteraceae bacterium | reverse complement strand
TCCGCACTTGGAGTACTACCTGGATGAGTTCACCTTCCGTTTCAATCGACGAAAATCCGGCAGCCGCGGGAAGCTTTTCTTCCGCCTGGTCCAACAGGCGATGGTCACCGCGCCCGAACCCTATCATGTGATCGCCCAGCGCTCCCAGTCCTCCATACAATCTGTAGGGGTCGGCTGAGTCAAGTGGATACCCAGCTCCGCTTTTTTGACCGGATTATCGATTCCGATGGTACCTTTGGCGAGTTCGCTCGTCTACAGGACCAAGCCGCGCCTTGTGGAGATTGTCGGAATCCTCGTGGCCACGGCGGGAATGATCATGATGACTCTGGCGTCTTCTCCGCAATCTTTTCAGTGGACGATCGGCTGCGGCGACCTGTTCAGCTTTTTCTGCGCCGTAGTCTTTGCCCTTCATATCGTTGTGATTGGTCATTATTCGCGCCTGGTGGGATTTGAATCGCTGGCCGTCGTCCAGATCGGAGTGGCGGCATCGGCCGCGTTGGCGTTGTTCCGTTTCGCGGAGCCGCTGCGCTTTCATCTCACGCCTGCGGTCGTGGGCGCGGTGCTGGTGACGGGTTTGCTCGCGACCGCTTTGGCTTTCACGACGCAGGCATGGGCGCAAAAGTACACTTCCGCGACGCGGGCCGCATTGATTTTTTCGCTGGAACCGGTCGTCGCGTGGCTGATGTCCTGGGCGCTGACCGGCGAGACGATGGCAAATCGAGGTAAAGTAGGAGCCGGGGCCATTTTGGCAGGCATCCTGCTTGTGGAATCGACCAGGAGCGGACGCAGACCTGAAACGAACGCCGCCGGAACGACATCTTAGTAGCAGTAACGGGCGCCGTGCCGGTGTTTTCGGCTAATTGTGCCGCCGATAGAGGAGTTACCGAACAATGAGTTTTTACGACAAGATGCGCAGGCAGAAGTTCCTGTCATTTACAGTCATCCTTTTTACGCTGTCGACCGCGGTTGTGATCGGCACGCTGGCGCAGTCGAGCGCCAATGCCCAAAAGGGCCCGACGGCGGCTCCCGACGCGACGCCCCTCACGATCCCCAACGAAACGCCGCTTGAAAACGATTTCACGCGGGTGGCGAAGGCGCTTGAGCCCGAGGTCGTAAACATCAACATCGACTACATCCCGAAGACCAGCAGCAAAGCTGCTCCTCAGCGCAATCCGCGCGGCCAGCAGCCCAATGGCGATGACGACGATCAGGGCGGTCTCCCGGACTTCTTTCAGCGCTTCTTCGGCCAAGGCGGTGGCGGACTCCAGTTCGGCCAACCCGAGGACGTTCCTACCTCCAGCCTCGGCTCCGGCGTGGTGGTAGACCGCAACGGCTACATCCTTACCAATAATCACGTGGTCGAGAAAGCTACCCGGATCCGGGTCCAGTTCATGAACGACACCACCCAATATCCGGCCACCGTCGTCGGCACCGACAAAGAAACCGATCTTGCCGTGATCCACGTCGACCGCCATGGTCTGGCGACGGCGCGCATCGGTAACTCCGACGTCCTGCAGCCGGGCGACTGGGTGGTGGCCATCGGTTCGCCGTTCGGCTTCCGGGCCACGGTGACGGCGGGCATCGTCAGCGCCATCTCGCGCGATATTCCCGATGAACCGTCCACCTTCCAGCACTTCATCCAGACCGACGCCGCCATCAACCCCGGCAACAGCGGCGGACCGCTCGCCAACATCAAGGGCGAGGTGGTCGGCATCAACACGATGATCGCCAGCCGCAGCGGCGGCTACCAGGGCATCGGCTTCGCCATGCCCATCAACACGGCGGTCAAGGTCTACAACGAAATCATTAAGGCCGGCCACATGACGCGCGGCTCTATCGGCATCCAGTTCCCGCAGGAGGTGAACCCAGCCCTGCTGAAGGTCTATGGCGCCGACCATGGAATTTTCGTGCAGGAGGTCGTGCCTGACGGCCCGGCGCAAAAAGCCGGTGTAAAGGAGCAGGACATCCTGACCTCGATCAACGGCAAGCCTATCTACAAGGGTCAGGACCTGATCGACATGGTGGCGGACAGCTCGCTCGGCAGCACCCTCAAGGTCGGCATCATCCGCGACAAGAAGCCGATGACGCTTGATATTGTCGTCGGCGACCGGAACAAGGTCCTTGCGGCCACCGATGGCGAAGGCCCCACGCCCGAGGAACCGGAAGCCGAGCCGAGCACTTCCAGGCTGAAGTTCGGCATGTCGGTGCAACCCATGACCCAAGGTCTCAGGCAGACTATGGGATTTAAGGGGACCGGCGGTGTACTCATCCAATCGGTCGATCCCGGTTCGTTCGCCGACGACATCAATCTCGCCAAGGGCGATGTGATCGTCGAGCTCAATCGCCAGAAGATCAATACTCCCGCGGATATTCAGCGCATTCAGGCTGGCTTGAAGCCCGGTGACGCGGTCGCCTTCCAGGTGATGCGGCAGGCGCAGGGTCGAAACGGCGGAGGCGAATGGACGCCGGTCTTCGCCGCCGGAACGGTGCCCGCGAATAACCAGTAACGGCTAACCAGTAACGCCCGAGTGTTTTCAATGGCGTAAAATGCGGAAGGGGGCAGCGGCTGCCCCCTTCCGTTTTTGCCCGTTTGGTCCGGATGAAAAGCGCCTTTCTCCTCTTCCTGCTTTCGATCTTCGCCGCAGCCTTGGCCCTGCCGCAATCCCCGCCGGTCAAAAAGAAAACACCCGCGAAGAGCGCTGCAAAGAAGAAAACCGTCGCGACCAGATCCGCCAAATCTTCGACCAAATCCACTTCGACCAAATCCAGTAGGAAAGGCCGCGCCGGCAAAAGAGCGGTAAGCTCCGCCCCGCGCGGCCAGATGACTCCTACGCCCGAGCGTTACCAGGAAATCCAACAGGCGCTTGCCGATAAAGGCTACCTGAAATCCGAACCAAACGGTGTCTGGGACACCGCGTCGGTCGACGCGCTCAGCCTATTTCAGGCCGATCGGAATCTTCCCGTCACCGGCAAAATCACTTCCGCCTCGCTGATCGGCCTCGGCCTTGGTCCGAAGACCGCGGGAACCGTTCCCTCGAAACCTGCGGCGCCTCCCGTCCAGAAGCCCGATGCCGTGCCGGCGCCCGCACCCGTCACCGTCCCGCCGCCCGAGAACCCATGACAGGAGCGAAAGCGGCACAAACAAAGGTGGTTGCGGGTATTCTGGAGCGGGACGCGAAAATTCTCATCTGCCGGCGCACGAAAGACCAGCCGCATCCGCTCAAATGGGAGTTTCCCGGAGGCAAGATCGAACCGGGCGAGACTCCCGAAGCGGCCCTCGCGCGTGAATTGCGCGAGGAGTTGGGAATCGAAGCTGTGGTTGGACCTGAAGAGGCGCGCTATGAATTTGCGTATCCGGGCAAACCGCCGATTCTCCTGATTTTTGTATCAGTGAAGGAATGGCGCGGTGAAATCGAAAACCGGATCTTCGAAACCATCGCTTGGGAGCCGCCTCAAGTGCTCCCGAGTTACGATTTCCTCGAAGGCGACCTGCCCTTTCTGGCCCGCTGGAACCCCTCCGGACGGCGGTGAGTTGATCAGCCCGTATTCCTAACAGACCGAGCGTCGAGAGGAGTCCAGACGCTCGCGTCTGCCGCACCGGCACTCGTGCCGGCGCTTTTGGGCTCGTCTATGTGAGAAACCCGGCTCAGGCGACCCGAGGCTGCGGATTCCGATGCCAGGCCAGGAACGTCTGCGCCTGTTCTTTTCCCATGTAGCGCGCGAGGATCTCCGGACTGGTGCGCGTCAGATCCACCATCACGAACCCGTCGAGTGTGTTGCCAAACCGCGGGTCCACGCTGAAGGCTGGCAGCTTCCCGCCGAGTTTCGCGTACTGGCGGACCAGAATCGGCAGGCCTTTGCCGTCCGGCTCCAGATCCGCGATCGGTGCCGAGAGATCTTCCACGTCCGGAAGCAGCGAGCAGAGCGCCTCGGTCTCCCACTTCCACACCAGCTTTCCGCGCAGCGGACGGCGCGCCCGCACGGCCCCGCGCCATTGTTCCGACGCGCTTTGTTTCTCGAAATATCGCGCGATCAACTCCCGCGAAGCCGGCGAATACTGATTGCTCACGCTCACTGCGCCGATCAGCATGGAGTAATCCGGATGCCGCGCGACCCACGTGCCGATGCCCTTCCACAAAAGCAGCAACGGCGCGAATTGGCGCTGGTATTCGACGCGAACAAACGACCGGCCGAGTTCCAGCGCCGGCCCCAATTGCCGCACAAACCGCGCGTTGTACCGGAACAGAGATTCGGTGTAGAGGCCTTTCAGCCCGAACCGCGCGACCAGCGCGGGAACGTCGCCCAGCCGGTATGCGCCCACGATCTCGCGCTTTTCCTTGTTCCAGAGAAACAGGTGCATGTAGTGCGGATCGAAGCGGTCGAGGTCGACGGCTTCGCCCGTGCCTTCACCGGCGGCGCGGAAGGTGACTTCGCGCAGCCGTCCGATTTCCCGCAGCGTGACCGGTATGCTCGGAGCCTCGGCAAGATAGACGGCGAATTCGCGCGTCTCTTCGAGCAGACACGAAGCGGGCAGCGACGCGATTTCCCGCGCCGGCGATCCATCCCCGCCGGCGTCCGGCGCCGGGATGGCGACGGGGGTCGGCTGTTCGGCAGAGGTTAAACCCCTGCGGGCCAGCAGTTCGACGCGCAGCCGCAGGTAGCGCGTCGTCTCGGCGTCGTCCGGAAGACTCTCGATGCGCGCGTAGTCGATGGCGCCGCCGATACGGATTTCAACCGATTTCCCGCGCTTGTTCAGCATCTCCGCGGGCAACGCCGCCGTGCGCAGGCGCGGATGAACCATCCCCAGCATCTGGAAGGAAAGCCCGTTGGCGCCGCGAATCAGGATCGGCAGCGACTTCGCCCGCGTCATTCGGATTAGCCGGGCCGCGGTCCGGTTCCACTCCGGATCGCAGATCGCGCGCTTCTTCAGATCGAAATGCGAGACTTCGCCCGCCGGGAAAATCAGGAGCAGCCCTCCCGCGCGCAGATGCGTGATGGCGTGTTTCAGCGCGCGGCCGTTCGAGACCCGGCTCTCCGGCCGGTCGAACGGATCGATAAAGATGCAGAAACCGGATAACTCCGGCAGTTCGCCGAGAATCTGGTTGGTAAGGATGCGGACATCGGCGCGCGCGCGAGTCAGCAGATCGGCCAGCATCACGCCGTCCAGAATGCCGAACGGATGGTTTGAAAGCGCCACGACCGGCCCGGTCCGCGGGATCTTTTGGAAATCGGAAGGCGTCACGTTGACCTGGACCTGCAGGTCGTCGAGAAGCCGCCGCGTGAAGCCGCCTTCGGCGCGCGCGCGCGTATACAGCGCCTCCAGACGGTCGATCTGGAGCAGATGATTGACGGCTCCGGCCAGGGGGGCCGGCAGGCGGTTCGACGGGAACGATTCGAATCCCACGCTTCAGACTATGTTGGAATCGCTTTCAAATCGATGAGAGATTGGTGACTGTTCGGCGAGAAATTTTGACTTTTGCCCGTCCCTGCTTTTTGGCATAAGCAACGCGTTAAGCGTGAGCAGGAGCCCATATGAGAACCGGATTAGCAAGAATGGCTCTGATATCTTCGTACTGGCGAGTCTATTGTTGACCGCCGAAACACCGAATCAGTCGGCGTCCGTCGTGGTGGGGAAGCACACCTGCCCGAACTGGAATGATGGGGCGGCATTCTTCATACAGACCGTGGAGCGGGCTTTCAACCCGCGCGCCGGTTGTCAACCTAATGCCACGTAGTTTTTTGTGGGGCCAGGCCTTCGGGCCTGGATAGCGCCGGGATAAACCGGCGTGAAGTAGTGAATGAAAGAGTCATGCAGGAAAGGACTAGTGTGGTGTCCAGGAAATAACTGGACACGCGACTTCAGTCGCGTTTTTGGGCGCCACATTCAAAGACGCGACTGAAGTCGCGTGTCCAACCGCATAGAACTGCTCAGTTATTTCCTGGACACTACAGTAGTTTTTTGATTTCCGCAGCGAGTTTCACAGGCAAAATCGCGCTCTGGCCCCGAACGTGCAGAGGGACACCCACTGGAGCGGCCGAAACGCATGCAGCTGGACAATCTTTCCGACCTTTTTCAGCGCGGGCTGGAATATGCGTGGGATTGCGAGCATTTATTGGTGAAAGAAATGCCGAGAATGGTGGACGCGGCATGGTCCGACGACCTGAAACATGCTCTCGATGTGCATTTGGTCGAAACGAAGTCCCATATTTACCGGCTCAAGCAGGTTTTCACCCGGCTCGAGCGCGCTCCCGCCGGAGAGAAGAGCGAGCCTGCCCGGATCGTACTGGCGGAATGCGAGCGGATGATCTCTCATCTCGATCCTTCCCCGTTGCTGGATGCTGCCCTGATTTTCACCGGGAACCAGATCGCGCATTACGAAATGGGTCTGTACGGGTCGTTGGCTTCATTTGCGCGGGTTCTCGGATTTGAGACAGTGGCCAACCTGCTGGGCGAGAACCTGGCGGAAGAGAAGACCGCGGATCAGGCGCTCTCGCGCCTGGCTGAAAGATCCGTCAACAGGGCCGCCGGCGGGGTACACCAGACGCCTCCGTTCGCGCTGATATGAGTTCGCTCGTTCTCTACGGCGCGGCTACGCGTTCGGCAATTTCGGGACTCAAACGCTTAAAGTGTTTCACGTTCCAGGTATAAATCGTCTCGCTCCCGCCCTTCAGGGCGCAGTATCCGAGAATGGCGTCGTAAATGCCGCCGCCGGTGACGCCGACAGCCGCAGCAGACGCGACGGCGTCGAGATATTCTTCAGCACTGAGCGGGATAATTGTGAGCCGCTCGCGGACATCGGCGAGAAAGAGCATCGCTTCGGCCGCACTTGCGCGGTCCTTGCCCGGCATCCCGGTGAGCGATGCGTAGGTCTCCGCGAGGCTGTGAGCCGCGCAACAGGCTTCTCACCCCTTTGGTGACGAAGGAACAATTCCATGCTAGTGTAGTGTCCAATAAATAACTGGACTATTGTTTCGGGGCGGTTTTTGATTTCCGCGACCGTGGTGATGTGCAGCCGGGCAGAATCTTTTCCAGAGTTTGTTTGCAGCGTGACAGTTTTTCAACGATCGATTCAACCGTGGCCGTCCAGATGAACGGTTTTGGTTTCTCATTCCAGACGGCGATGAACTCGT
>JASHSD010000229.1 GCA_030036985.1 Bryobacteraceae bacterium | reverse complement strand
GGCGAACTCCTCCGAGAGGCTCGGCGGCTCATCCTTCAGCGGGCTCCGGACCTGACGTGCTTCTTCAAACAAGAAAGCGAACTCTGAGCACACTCCAAAACCCGAGCTGGTGCCGCGCCTGGAACCCAGCCAATGCTGTCTCTCTGATCGCGAGCCGCTTGCTCCAGCCGCCGATTCCGTCGACCTCTCGATATTCGCGGGGAAGTCGGAAAAAACTCGCGCAAATAAACGATAAGGAGCGCCCGCATTGCGGTAGCATCTTGGTATGTTCGCGGGTTCCCGGATTTCCGTTGTTGCCGCATTTTTCAGCATCGCCGTTACCCATAACCTGATTGGCGCGCCGGCCGAGCAGGAGAGGATGCCGCGCCTGACCAGTTTCTCGGGGCCATCATCCGGAAACGAGATTTTGAATGTGGTCTTCGCCAAATACAGCGGAAAGCCCGGAGGGCACATCGGCACAATACGGTCAGCGTGGAAAACAAGATTGCGGGATGACGACGACCACGCAGCACCCCTTTTGATCGTTCACCTCGTCGGCTACTCGATGTTCTGACCCTGCGCCGCCTGGCCTTTCAGGAGGAAGGTCTTCGGGTACTTGCCCTCGCCGCGGAGCTTGAACGATCCAAAATCCTTGAGCCACGGGCCGTCGGGGACATCCGGCGAACGCCGCCGCCATTCCTCCAGCGCGAACAAGTCTTCCATTGTGACCTGTCGTTCCCGCGCTCAGTCAAACAGATGCTGCCGAGGCTGGGGCGGGAGATCGATCCACTGTATCTTCGGCATCAGTGGCCGAAAGTCATTCTCGCGAGTTCGTCTCGGAGCCGCTCCGTCTCGGCTGCGTCAGTCGATTTCTGGAACCGATCCGCGAGTTCGAGGAACGCCGCTCGCCGCCGTTCGTAAGCGCTGATCGCGTCCGTCAGCAGATCCACGATGGCGCGGTTGGCGCTCACGTGCCGAGCCGCCGCGATGCTGTCGAGTTTCCCCGCAATATCGGCCGGGAGGGAAATGCTTCGCCGAATCACCTCGGGTCCAACCAAAGTAGCGCTCATGCGCCACCAGAGTACACCAACCCGCACCACGAACTTAATTGCCGCGCTACCCCTTCAAATGCGGCCACTCGTCGATCTTGATCCGCGCCACCACAGCGGCGCCGCCCTTCCCATCCGGCCCGAAAACAATCGCCTCGCCGTCCGCCGTCGGAGGCATCAAATCCGGAAACGCCTTGGCAATATTCGGCTGATGCGTAATCAGCAGCGTATTCGTGCCGGGCGTGAACTGCGTGACTGCTTTCCGCAGCCACGCGGCCTGCGCGTCCGTAATGGGCTTCATGCTCTCGCCGTTATCGCCCAGCTCGGCCTCGGGCCGGGGATCGCGCAGATTGGCCAGCCGCGCGGTCTCAAGCGCGCGGTAAGTAGGGCTGGTCAGGACATCGCCGATCGGAATCTTCAGATGATGCAGCGCCTTGCCGAACTCGGTCGCGCTCTGCATCCCCGGCTCGTCCAATTGCCGTTCGCCGAAAACATTATCGAGAGTGGTGTCTTCCTTGTTCGGCTTGGTCGGCGGCGAACTGGCGTGGCGCATCACGATCACATATCCGCCGTGATGCAAAGCCTTCACCAGCGCCGGCCCGGAGAGCGTCTGCGCCTGCAGCGCCGCTCCCGCCAACGCAAACAAAACCACCAATCCCGCGCAAAACTTCATGCAACCTCCGCTCTATTGTAATTCGATGCCGCCGCACACTCTCCGCTAAGATGAAAGTTCGTACCCTTCTCCCCGTCGGCAGAACAGCGAAGATGCAGAAAAACGAAAAGGTGGTCGCGATCTACCCCGGCTCGTTCGATCCGATCACCAGCGGACATCTCGACGTGATCGAACGCGGTTCGCGCATCTGCGACCGCCTGATCGTCGCCATTCTCCGCAACGAATCGAAATCGCCGCTCTTCGGGGTGGAAGAACGCATGCAGATGCTGACCGAAGTGGTGGCGGCCTACCCCAACGTCGAAGTCGATTCCTTCGACGGCCTCCTGGCCCACTACGCCCTGCGCAAGGGCGCGCGCCTGATCCTGCGCGGCATCCGCGCGATTTCCGATTACGAATATGAACTGCAGATGGCGCTCATGAATCGCCGCCTCCAGCCGCAGGTGGAAACCGTTTTCCTGCTCGCCGGAGAACAGTATTCCTTCATCAGCTCGAAGCTGGTGAAGGAAATCATCAAACTGGGCGGCAATATCGCCGGACTCGTCCCGCCCGTCATCGAACAACGGCTACACGAGCGCCTGAAAGTACAAACGACATGACACCAACCCTGAAAGCAACCATCGCGGACCGCATTTCGTCCATCAGCGTTTCCTCCACCATGAAGGTCATGGCCGATGCCGACAAGCTTCGGCGTGAAGGAGTCGACGTCGTCGATTTCAGCGCGGGGGAACCTGATTTCCCGACGCCCGACAACATCAAACAAGCCGCCATCCGGGCCATCAACGAGAACTTCTCCAAGTACACGCCCGTCGGCGGCACGGCCGAACTGAAGCAGGCCGCCATCGACCGCCATAAGGCCGAATACGGCACCGATTACAAGCTCTCCGAGTGCATGATCACGGTCGGCGGCAAGCACGTCCTGTTTAATTACACGCAGGCCCTGGTGAATCCGGGCGACGAGGTCATCATCCCGGTGCCCTACTGGGTCACTTACAAAGACATCGTGAACTACGCCGGCGGCAAATGCGTTTTCGTCGATACCGACGAAAAGGAAGGCTTCCGCCTGACCGCGGCGATGATCGAGCGCCACATCACGCCGCGCACGAAAATAGTGATTATCAATTCGCCGAGCAACCCCGCGGGCGCTGTGCTCGAACAATCGGAGTTCGAAAAGCTCTACCACATCGCGGCGAAGGAAGGCGTCTTCCTGCTGACCGACGAGTGCTACTCGCACTTCCTCTACGACAGCAAGCCCTATTCGGTGGCGTCGATCAAAGGTTCGAAGCCCACGGTCCTGATCGCAGGCACGGTTTCGAAGACTTACGCGATGACGGGATGGCGCATCGGCTACGGACTCGCGCCGGAGCCGATCATCGGGGCCATGAACAAGCTGCAGAGCCATTCGACTTCGAATCCGACCTCGATCGCGCAGAAAGCCGCCGTGGAAGCGCTGCGCGGCAGCCAGGATTCCGTGCCGCTGATGTTGGCCGAATATCGCAAACGCCGCGACTTCGTGATTCCGCGTCTGCGTCAGGTCCCTGGTGTCGAGTGCTCCATGCCGGCAGGCGCCTTTTACGCGTACCCAAATCTGCGCGGCGCGCTGGATCGCGGCGGCATTCGCACGCCGCTCGAATTCGCCGACCGTCTGCTCAAGGAAGCGCACGTCGCCGTCGTGCCGGGCGAAGCCTTCGGCACGAACGACCACGTTCGCATCTCCTACGCCACTTCGATGAAGGAACTGGAACGTGGGCTCGACCGCATCCACCGATTCATCGAAAAACTGGGCTG
>JASHSD010000228.1 GCA_030036985.1 Bryobacteraceae bacterium | reverse complement strand
GGGAGTCGGCTCGTTCAGCCACTGGCCATGCGCGCAACAGCAGGCCGCGATCAACGCGGCGACCGTTCTGAAATATCGAAGCATGCTATTAGACTACATCGATGCGGCGATTAAACCCGTTCACTCAGTGAGGCGAAATTGGCAAGCTTCTTGCACGAATCAGAAACGCCCGGAAAAATCCTACAGACGCACATTTCACGTTGCGGAGAGAACTCCGGGCGAGAAAGGAAGGAAGTGAAATGGAGTATCAGGAGTCGGAACGGACGATAATTCCGCCGAGTGCGACTCCGCAGGTGTTCCTGCAGCCTCTCGCGGCGCCTTCGATTCTGGGGTTATTCGGGCTGGCAGGCGCTACATTCATCGTTTCGGCGCACATGACGGAGTGGGGCGGAACTGCGCATCCACTGCTGCTTGTGCCGTTTGCGGCCATTTTCGGAGGACTGGCTCAGTTCCTCGCCGGTATGTGGGCCTACAAGGCGCGTGACGGCCTGGCTACGGCCATGCACGGCACTTGGGGCGCGTTCTGGATCGCCTATGGGATTCTCGCATATTTTCTGTCCCGAGGCACGGGAGCGATTCCGGCGGCGGTGTTCCCCGAACTCGGCTACTGGTTCGTTGTGCTCGCCGCGATTACGTGGGGATGCATGATTGCCGCAGTGGCGGAAAATAAAGCCATGGTCACGGTCGTGACGCTTTTTGCCGCCGGAGCTACGATCTCCGCAATCGGCATGCTGGCGGGAATCGACGGCCTGCTGATTGTCGCCGGTTACGTGTTTATGTGCGGTTCGGTTGCGGCGTGGTACACAGGCACAGCGCTGATGATCAACGAAAGCCATGGACGCGAAGTATGGCGGCTCGGCAGGAGCGCTCAGGCCCGTCAGGCGCCCCGGCTGACGATGGGGATCGGCGAACCGGGAGTCATCCGAGGACAATCGTAGCCGTTCCCAAGCTCCGCTGTAATTCCGGCCAAGGGTTAACCGCGGCCGGAATTCAGGGCGGAGGCGGGGAGGGAAATCGCTCCCCCGCGGTCGGGGCTCGGAAACAAGTGTCGGGCAGACATGCGATGAGTCCGCCGACGATTGACGATCGCGAACGGAAATACCAAACGTGCGGCACTATGATCTACCATCCGCGATTCGGCGCGGCTCGTCAGCTTTGCGCCTTTGTTCCGTGTCGCCTCGCGCACAGCGTCCGCCAAAGGCGCGGCCAGCACGTGGTACCCAGCCGCGCTGACGATTCATCCAAGAAATCGCACAAAATCGAAATCGCACAAATCCACCCGGGCGCCAATCCGATTGTCATCCGCCTCAGGTTGCCCAGACTGAAATCTGTGCCACGCGACGGAAGGCGCATGTCCATACCACGCCTCATAGCCGCGAAATCTGTCCGATCACGGATGCCAGCACGCGTCGCATCTGCTCGGGCGTGATCACGTCGAACAGCATGGCTTCCGAGTTATCCAGCGGCCGCTGCAGATCGTCGAGAGGCAGCTGGTAAAACCGGAATCGCGGCGGTTGCGGACGCGCCCCCGGACGCGGACTGGGCCGCGGCATCAGCAGAGAACGCGGAATCAGGCGGCAGCGGATGTAAAAGACGCGGTGCTCGGCATCCGCGGGCACTTTGAAATCGGCCACCGGTTCCTGGTCCCTCAGAAACGCGGGGCCGCTCAGGACAATGACAACCCGCGCCGCTTCTCCGGCCGCGCGTTGGGTCACCCGGTCGAGAAAGAAGCTCCGCATCTTCGATCGGTCGTCCAAAGCATGAATGTCGATAACGTCCGGATTGGTCCGGCTCAAAAAGGCCCTCATCCCGCTCCAGCTCGAAACCGGCACATCCCGGTGATGCGCCAGATCGAGCAATGCCAGATTCACCGTCCCGTTCGTCAGCTCCAGCTGAGAAAGAACCTTCGCTGTGGGCAGCAGGATATTCAGGTTTCGCCGCAGTTCCCCGCCGGAATCCGCGGCTTTATCGCTCGGCGTGGTGTTCACCAGCACATCCACGCAGACGCGCCGCTGAGTCGTTATGGGGATATGGAGACGGCCCACCACGGACGGCAGATACCAGGACTCCGGCGCTTCCACATTTTCCGCCAGAAACTTTACCCGCGGCAGCCCGTCCCACGCGCCGGGCAGCGGCTCGAACTTCAGCGGGGCGACATGCAGTTTTTTCTGTATAAACCCATGCTTCAATGTCGCCGGATCGAACATCGCCACTGAGACCGAGTATTCGCCGGGCAGGATGAAAACGTACCGCGTGTAGTCCGGTTGCCCGCCAAGCGCTCCGTGCGTCTGCCACACGCCGCCTTCGGAATCCTCGAACTGGATGAAGATCTGAGCATGGTGATGTACCAGTTCCGGCCCGTCCACGGCGACGTGGATGCCCGCCACAATCCTTTGGAAGCTCGACAGTTGTGGTTCAACCAAATCGACCGACCAATGAAAAGGAGACGACTTGCCCTCCGCGCGCCACTGGTCGAAGGAGACACGCGAAAACATCGCGTCGCGCACGCCGGTCTCGGCCCGAGCCGCGGAAGTCGCCGAAGCCGCAATCAGGGCAATCGCGAAAATCGTCCAACGCGCCTGCCGGGGCTTCGCCATGACAGTACAGCTTGCCACAGCAACCCGAATGCCGTCAAAGTACGGCAACGGTGCGCGGCGGCACGGAGTCTTTCAAAGGCAAACAGATCGGTTGAAACACGCGGTTACCTGACGGTTCTCCGCATCGTAGGTGAAACTGTTCACCACCGAACCCATCTGCAGCACATTGCCGGTATTATCGTACGTCCAGGCCGCATACCGGTTCGGCAGCGTCGTCGAATACCAGCTCGACGCCACCGGCGTCTCCAGCGACAGGTTCGGCAGACCCGTGTTTGACGAGACCCAGCGGTTGCCGAGCACGTCGTAGCCGTAACTCTGCGACCAGTTGGCGCTCCCGCCCGTCGGCTGCTCCTGCGCCTGCGTCAGCCGGTTCAGATGATCGTACGTATAGCTCTGCGTCAGATTCAGCCCCGGCATCGTGATCGTCTGCGACAGCAGATTCCCATTATTGCCCGTCCCGGCGCCGGCGTTGGTTGCACAGGAAGTCGCGCCGCCGGAACATGGGAAAAAGCCCAGGCCAAGCAGGGTCGTTCCACCGCCCGTCGCGGTCATGCCGGTCGGCTGCAGACGGTCGTTCCAGGTGAAGGTCTGTGTCACTCCGTTGCCCAGCGTCATGCCGCTCAGGTCGCTGTTCGGAGTGTAACCGATGCTGCTCGCATAGTCGCCTCCGCCGGTCACGTTTCTGCACCGTCGTCACCCGGTCGGCGCTGTCGAGCTGATAGTTCACCTGACGGCCCGAAGGGTACGTCATCGAATTCAGCGTGTCCGTGAGCGAATACCCGTACCCGAACGTGTAAGACGAACCGCTCGTTCCCATTGTCTGGGTGCTGCCGGCGATGCGGCCGAAGCCGTCGTACGCGTACGAGGTCGTGCTCGCCGCGTTGCCTACCGAAGAGAGCGCGCCCTTGAAACCCGCATCGTAGGTGTACGTCACCGAGGGAGTGGCCGCCACGTTATACGTGCCCGAAGTTGTGGTTACGCTGCCCGGAACGTACGTCACCGCCGGACTTCCCGCCGAAATCCCCGTCGGCCGGTTCAGGCCATCATATGCAGCCACGGTCATCGTCGTGCCGTTGGCGTCCATGCGCTTCAGCAGATTGCGCGAGGCAGCCTTGCGGCTGCAACTCGCTATCCTGGCCTCCGGCTCAGCGCTCAGGTCGCGTCCCCGCGGATCCCTATCCCCCGTCCGGCTCGCTTGAAGTGTGTCCCACGCCCGAAAATCAAACGCCAAAATCGAACGAACTTGCCCTTCGACAGCGAGAGGCGCTTTCATACGTGACGTGTCAGCCCTTACATCGCCTTCGGCGGCTTCTTCGGCTTGGTTTGGATGGCGCCCGGTAACTTGCTGATTCGCCGTGCATGGTCCCCGCTAGCGGACCGCACCGGCCCGTTAGCGTCCGCTGGTCGCTTTGATTTTTTCGTATGCAAGCCCGGCGTCGGGATCGAGGGATATCTCAACGTGATCTAGTCCGGTGACCTCGACGCCGCCCCCGCACAGGTCCGAGACAGTCCCCTCGCGTCCATGCTCCAACACTATACAGGGCTTCATGCTCAAAAAGCTGTCGCGAAACTGCCACTTCCCGGAGAGGCTCTTTGAATCGCCATCTCGGGGGCGCGCATCTTGAACAAACGTATGATCCGCTCGAAGATTTAAGGTCGATTCGCCCCAAGAAGTCTTGACAAGGTATCGACCAGGAAGTTCCGCTTCGCTCGCCTCACGACATCCAGTCAAGAGAAGAACTCCGAGGAAGAAAGAAACGCTCACCGACACGCATCTCACTTCGCGCATGGGTTCGGCTCGCTCCAAGTGAAGATTTGCTCCACGTTCCGGCCGAAGGTCCCGAGCTTATTGTCCAACGCATCGCCCGTCAGCCCGACATGTTTGCCCCACGTACTTTCGCCCGCAAAGGAAGACCAGCTGGCCGTGTTACGGATCGTGTAAGTCACGGTTGCTCCGTCGCTGGAAGTCGTTCCGTACATAACAAATCCGCCGACTTCGAATTGAGTCGTGTTCCGAACAACCATATTTCGCGCGGATTCCTTCCATGGCTCCAAGTGGCCAGAGGCGAGCGGCCCTGCAAACGCGGGACAGCCGTTGCTGATGTATTGAGCCCGGATTCTCTGCACCACGCTGCTCCGTCTCATGTCCTTGGTTGCCCGAGATCTTGCCGGATAGTAGATGCGCGGAGGAAGATTGCCCCAGAACCAGTTCCAGCCGAAGCTAAATCCTGTCTGTTGAGTAGGGTCTAAGTTGAAGACCAAGGGGCTTGTGTTTCCGCTGCCGAAGACACCGCCTTGGTCGCTGTCCGATCCCAGAATCGGGCTCGACGGCATCGCCAGGGCGGGCGGAATCGTGGGGGGCGGTCCGCCCAGGCCCTCAAAAAGACCCGCGAGGAGTGACCCGATGTCGATTGCCGCCGCGATTCCAATCACAATCGGGTTGCCGCTTTCGTCGGCTACACACGAGACACATGTAAACATCCCGCTCGGGTCAGTAAAGCTCAGCGGATTGTTGCCGACATACCCGAATCCATTCCAACTCTGCGGATTCGACAGATCGGCCCCAACATTCCCGGGATCGGGACTCTGGAACCTCCCCTGCGCCGGATCGTAATAGCGCACCAGGAAGTTATCCAGCGTCGTCTCCTGATCCCGTTCCTGCCCCGTGTACTTCGGGTTCGTCGCGTCCGGCGTGCTCAGGAATCCCATCCCCGTCGTCCGCCCGTCGTACCCAGCCGGAATCTCCAGCCCGAACGGCTGATAATC
>JASHSD010000227.1 GCA_030036985.1 Bryobacteraceae bacterium | reverse complement strand
GGGACACAGCGAAATCCGAGCCTTTGACACGCCGACGGGAAAGGTGTGCCTTCCGACCGCCGAGTCCGCGCACAAAACCGCATCTGCATTAATTGGGTTGCGGATTCGGCCCCGAAAACTTATCTCAACCCTTCTGTCGCACTCCGCCGCACGCGCCAACCCCGGAATTTTGCAAGTCCCTCTGGTAATCCGCCTGGTCCGCTGCCCGACAAATTTGCCCACCTTAGAAATCGGGTAGTGCCGCCATGCGAGTCTCGCCACCAGTGCTTAATATGTGCGACCTGGCCGTTACACGTCAAGTTGACGTGACAGCGGACCTCTCAAGACTTTGGCATATAATCGCCTCAGGCACGGTAGCGTTTGACTTCCCTATTAGGTTTTCAGCGCCTCCAGACGGTTACGACGGAGAGAAAGATGACCGAACCCAAATCAACGACGCTCCAATCTCTAATCACCAAACTCGCTCTGTTGGCCGGTGTCGTTATCGCGGCATTCGGTCTGGTGGCGACGCCTCTCGGAAGCCCAATCGGCGCCAGGCCAGGCAGCGACATCGGCCGGGGCATTGCCGACCTTCGACGCTGTGTCAGTGAGGCCCAGTGAATGCCCACGCAAGCCGGTTCAGTTTCAACCTGGGGGACGCATTGTAGCGCCCAGTGTGCCGGCGCGGATTCTGATCGGGATAGCCTATGGGATTCCTTTCGGCGCCTGACGCGAGGGGATGATCGGGGCGCCGGACTGGGCGGACTCGCAGTGCTACAGCATTGAAGCACACGCCGAAGGGAATCCCCCACGTAACCAGATGGCCCTGATGATGCGATCGTTTTTGGCCGATCGTTTCAAGCTGGCGGTGCATTGGGAGACACGACAACTACCGATTTATGCGCTCGTAGCGGCAAAGCCAGGAAAGATCGGACCACAGCTCGTCCCGCACGCTGCCGACAATTCCACCTGCCAGGATCAATCGGCGCCGCAGCAGCAAACGCGTGTCCCGCCGCGATTTCTGGTTCCTTGTGGAGGCTACCTCATATCGCCGGGCCATATCGTCGTGGAGGCCACGCTGGCCGACTTGGCCAAGGGCATAAGCTGGTATCAGCAGATTGGCCGTGCCGTCATGGACCGGACCGGACTCAGCGGAATCTTCGAGATCACCCTGGATTATTCTCCATCCCCTCTCGGCGCACAGCCGGCCACCGATACGAATGCCGACTCGTCATTGCCCTCTACGATCTTCACAGCGGTACAGGAACAGCTCGGGTTGAAACTCGAACCGCAAAAAGGCCCGGTCGATGTCCTCGTCATCGATCATGTAGAGAAACCTTCGGCGAATTAGCGCCGCGCTCCTACTCACACTGGAAGGAGGCTTGCGTCGCTGGCGGCCCCGGGCACGCAATGTGGCAACCCGGTTCTACGCCGCCATACGCGTTCCCGTTCCGCGCACTCCCCGAATGCCATGGACAGTCCCCTGCCACTTCCGCTGCACCGTCTCAATTAAATTCAGCAGCGCGGCCAACGCCGGCAAACCCGGCCGAAGCCGCAGCGTAGAGTCGATATACTTCCCGCCGGAATCGAAAGACTGCCCCACCGACAGATTGAACCTACCCCCGGTCGACTGCGCAATCGATTTCAGAAGCGCCGTATTCCATCCGACTACGTGGCGACATCCCTTGGACGCGCAGATGGCGTTAAAATAGGAGTCAGACATAGAGCCATGGTTCTTAGCGCCACTGAAGAATCGCTCATCGAAGCGGTGCGGATGCTTCCGCCGGAAGAGGCCGGCAAGGTCCTGGCTTGGGCGAAACAGCTTGCGGATCTTGGGGGCGGACGGCGCATTGAATGGTCGGACTCCTGGTCGGACGACGATCTTCGGGAGGCTGCGCTCGCATCTCTCGATCGGTTTGAACAGCAGGAGCGGGAAGGGCGTTGAAGCCCGGTGACGTCGTAGTCGGCGCGTTTCCCGGCGCGGACACGACGAAGATCCGACCCGCTGTGGTGCTCTCGACTGAGCTTTACCACAGCCATCGGCCTGACGTAATCGTTGGTCTGATCACGACACAGCTCCCGAAGGAATTGGCTCCGACCGATTGCGAACTGCACGATTGGAGGCACGCAGGACTTCATCAGCCGTCCTTCTTCAGGCTGTTCCCCGTAACGCTGCTGCAGCGTGAAGTACGCCTGATCGGGCGACTCTCTGAGTCCGATTGGACCTCGGTCCGTGCATGCTTCAGGGCCGGATTTGGCAGCGACTGATTCTACGCCGCGATCCGGGTTTCCGCCCCGCGCACGCCCCGAATACTATCAATAATCCCGCGCCACTTCCGCAGCACCAGCTCAATCAAATTCAACACCACAGCCAGCGCCAGCAAACCAGGCCAAAGCCGCAGCGTCGCATCGATATACTTCCCGCCCGAATCGAACAACCGCCCCACCGACGGATTAAACCTCCCGCCCGTCGACTGCGCAATCGATTTCAGCAGCGCCGTATTCGATCCGAAATCGGACAGCTCCGATTCCTGCCGATACAACCCAACCTCCGGAAACGCGCGGCTCTCATTCAACGGCCGCACCCGGAACAAACCCTCCAGCGCGCCGATGTGCGCGCGTCCGCGATAACTGTCCGGCGCCAGCCGCGTCAGATCCAGAACTTTCTTGAAATCGCCCGGCCCGATCACATACAGGTCCGGCGCCCTGGCCGGTTCCTCGGCCCGGTCCGACAAATGATAATCGACAATCAGATCCTGATTCGCGCTGTCGTAACGCGCCACCGCCTCGCTCTCGTTCCCATGCGGCAGCAGGTCGCGGAAGATGTTGGTCCAGAGGCGATCGAAGCCGGGCCACGTAAGCCACTTCGCGGCCCAGCGGCTCTTCGCGTCGGACGAAAACAAAGCCGCGCGCCCCAGTCCGTACTGCCATCGCACCAGCAGCGGATCGGAATCCACCGCGAGGATCTCGTCCGCGGTCGGCCGCGTCTCGAACCGCACGTACCCGGAAAGATCCGGCGCGCTCGCCATATCGACTTTATCGAGAAGATCCGACGGATGCTTGACCTCCGGCTTGATCGGCTTCTCGATGGCCGTGGTGCCGGTGTGTTCCTGCACGTCCTTCAGCAGAATCTGTTCCAGGCCCGCCGGCTCGTTCAGCATGTACGATTTACCTTTGGCGGTGACGGCGATCTTTTCCAGATAGGCGCGATTCACGTCCTGCCCCAGCCCGACGGTCGAAATGGTGACGTGATTCGTGGCGGCGTCTTTCGCCAGCCCCAGGCTGTCGCCTTCTTCCGAAATGCCGTCGGTCAGCAGCACGATGTGTTTGTAGGCCGAGTTGGTGGGCAGAATCTTGCGATAGGCTTCCGTCAATGCCGGCGCGATCTGCGTGCCGCCATCGGGAATGATGCCCGCGATCTCCCGCTTGATCATCGCTTTGTTATCGGCTAAGCGGATCGGCACGGTCCACATGAAGGAGTTGTCGAAGATCAGCACGCCCACGTGATCGTCGGGTTTGAGATTCTCCACCACGCCCACCGCCGCCTGCCGCGCCAGTTCGATCTTCTTGCCTTCCATCGAAGACGATTTATCGATGATCAGCACCACGGACGTTCCCTGCGGCGAGCGCGGCGGAACCAGCTTCGCCGGAAACGTGCGCGCCAGAGGATCCTCCGGCGCGTTCTTGTGATCGACGTACTGATTGCGCTCGCCCGCGATCTCGATCGCCCCGCCGCCGCTCTGCACAAAGCTTTCCACGCGCTGCTTATCGGCCGCGGGCACGGCATCCATATCGATGTTGTTGAACGCGATCAGCTGCACGCCGTCGAGATCGGCCGGCAGCGTCTTCGACTGCGTGACATCGAAACGGTTCGCGGTCAGAACGTCCACGATGTGGCCCTCCGTGCCCGCCGGATCTTCCGAGATCCACTCCACTCGCGGCTGGCGCACGGCCACGGCGTCTTCAAATCGCGATTCGCCCAGACCAGCGGCTTCGATCTTTCCGCTGAGATCGATCGCGCCCGCGGCGTTCAGACTGGTCCGGATGCGCACGCGATTCTCGCCCGCTTCAAGCGCGATCTGATGCGAGCCGATCTGCTTGCCCTCGGCCGAAAGCTCCACCGTCGCTGGAATCGCGCGGGGCGAGTAAATAGTCAGATCCACCGGAAAACGCTCGCCCGTGAAAACGGCGCCGGGGATGCCGACGGCTTCGGTCTTGAGCAGCGGCTGCGCGCGTCCGGTCAGCGCGATGGTGTCGATCGAGACGCCGTTCTGCTGCGCCTGCCAGGCCGCGCGCGTCACCGCGCCGTCGTTTTCGTTGCCGTCGGTGATCAGCGCGATGCGGTGCACCAGGCCCGCGGGAAGCGACGCCAGCGCCTGGCGGATCGGCTGTTCGAGGTTGGTGCCACGCCCGTCCGCCCCCGGCGTGTGGACCAGGTTGAAGTCCGCTTCCTGTTCGGTGAGAGCGCGCGGCGTGCGGGCGAATGGAAAGATCTCGACCTGATTGCTGCCGCGCTCGCTGTCGATCTGCTTCAGCAGCGCGCTCTCGCGGCTGAGATCGGCGTCACTCACGCTTGCGGACGTATCCACGAGCACCGCCAGCGCCACCTTCCGCTCGCGGTAGGTCATCGAAGGTTCGGCCAGCGCCAGAATCACGGCGGCCATCGTCGCCGCCTTCAGGCACAGCGACGCGCGGCGCGGCTGCCGCCGCCACTCCCACGCCAGCCAGCCGATGGGCAGCGCCAGAAACCAAAGCACCCAGAGACGGTCGAAGCTCATGCGGCCCGCTCCATTCTCGGCTTCACCACGCGCAGCCGCAGCGGCAAATAACGGCCATATGCGGTCCACTCACCCAGCAGCACCAGCGCGCCCGCGATCGCCAGCCACGGCCACCAGTCGCGATTGCGCCTCAGCGCGTCGTTCCATGCGGGAATGCCGCGGCGGATGCCCGCGGGCGGCGTCCACTTCACGTCCCACATCTCTGGCAGCGTCAACGAATAAACGCGCTCAGAATTCCCGGCAATCACGCGCACGCGCGCCGGATCTCCCGCGAAAAATTCCACCGATTTGTCCCGCACGTTAAACGGCAGATTCACGCCGGCGTCGGTCAGCACCTGCACCGGCACGTTACCGGCGACCGGCATCGAGACCGCGCCCGCGCTCTGCGTCCCCACATCCACATCGCGGAACACATCGGGGGCGGCCCAGCGCAGCACGTTGGCAAGAAGCAGCGGCGTGGCCAGTTCGTAACGCATCGCGCCGTCGAAGGGATCGAATCCCATCACGACGTTTCTGCCCTTGCCGTCCGCAGCCGTGTTGGTCAGCATGATCGGGCCTTTGGCGACCCACGCGAGCCGCACGTCTTTCGGGCCGGGATCGAAGATCGACGTCTCCTGGATTTGCACATCGCGCGCGCGCAGACCCAGCGTCAACGGCTGGTCGGGAGCCCAATCGAGCCCCTCCGGCTGCGTGACGCGCTCGCGGATGGGAACCAAGGGAAGATCGACCGGCGGATCGATCCAGAGCACGTCTCCGCTCGGACGCACCGGCGGTCGGAAGTTGTGAAGGATCACGAGACCCGCCTTGTCCTCCGCCATATACTTGGCCGTGGGCCGGATCTCGGCCACCACGCGCGGATCGGATGCCAGAGCGGGCCGTATCGCGTCCGGTCGATTCGAATAAACGATCACGCGCAGGCTGCGCAGTTCGGGCAGTTCCAGCGAGGCGTAATTGTCCGCGCCGAAAGCGTCGCGCGGATAGAGCCGCGCTTCGAGCACTCCCGCGGCGCGGCTGTGCACGGTGAAGGACGCTTCCTGTTCCCCACCCGGCGGCAGATCGAGTTCGCGCGCGCCCTGCGGCGCGTTGGCGAAGTTGAGCGTGACGTTCACGGACTTCGGTCTGCGCCCGTAATTGCGGGTGCGCACGAGCACGTCCCACACGCCTGTGTCTGTAGCGGATCTCCGCGCCGTCACGCTGCGCAGTCCGGCGTTCTCGATGTTGTCGTCAATCGTCAGCACGCGGAAGGCGGGCATTTTCGGCAGCGAGAGATTGTTGGCTTCGCGGTTGGAAATGCGGCCGGGACCCACATAAACGATCTCGCCTGGCAGCGATCCGCTGCTGTCCTGCAGTTGCTTCGCGAACTGGAGGCTCTGCGAGAGGTTCAGCGCCGTCGATCCCGGCTGCGATTCGAGAATGGCGCGCGCGGTGTTGCGGCGGTCGGTCTCCCAGGAAGTTGTCGGGGTCGCCAGAGCGTCGGCGCGGACGAGTAACACGCGATCCGTCTCGGGCACGGCGCGCAGCCATGCCAAGGCGTTGGCTCGCGCGAGATCCATCAACGTTGCATCCTGGCGATTGGGCGCCCGCGGCAGCAGCGCGCCCATCCATGCGGACGTGTCCATCACGAGGACATGATCGCGGCGCGCGCCCTGCCGTCCGCCGAACTGAAGTTGGGCGATGGCGAGCAGCAGCAGCGCCATTCCGATCAGCTGCAGCAGCAGCGACAGCGGTTGCTGGATGCGGTTGCGGCGCGTAACCGGGGCCGCTTTGCCCGGCTCGACCCAGAACCGCAGGGTCGAGACAATCTGTTTCCGGCGCGTGCGGTCGAGCAGGTACAGCGCCACCGAAACGGCGGCGACCGCGCCGAAAGCCGCGAGGAACTGCACCAGGCTTAGATTCAGAAATTCCATGGAATCCACTCACGCATGTAGGGCAGGTTGGCAGGGGCACCCTCTGGGTCCGGCGGATTGGCAATCCGCCATTGCCGATTGTGGGGCGGCCTTTCCAGGCTGCGGACTCGCCTTCCGGCGAGTCCAGCCGGCCCGAAGGCCGGCTTGCAGGGCCGAAGCCCCGCCCCACAGGTCATCACCCTCACGCGATACTCCTCGTTCGCACCATCGAACCGAAAATCGCATCCTCCAGCGCCATCGAAGTCGGCAGGCCCGTATACTTCCCATCGTTTCTCAGCGCGACTTCCTTAATCCCCGCCGCGAACGCATCGAACCCCTCGGTATATCGCCGGCGCGCCTCCTCATCCACTTGAATACGCAGCCGGCCGCCGCTCTCCGCATCGGTCAGCTCGACCTCGCCGGTCCACGGCGGCACGCGGTCCTCCTCGGACCAAAGCTGCACCAGCATCAGTTCATTCCCGTAATCCGCGAGATACTGGAGCGCCTTCCCGCAGCCCGCGTCATCAAGAAAATCCGAAATCACAATCACCAGACCGCGTTGCGGGTATTCGTTCAGATACTCGCGCACCACCCGAAAAAAATCGGTAACCCCGCCCGGCTCCAGGCCTTCGAGGAACTCCGCCACCTGGCGATACCGATGCCGGCCGCCGCCCGCGACCTGTCCTTCATGCAGCCGCGACGCGAACGGCAGAACCTGAATCGTGTCCAGCCGCACCAGCCCCACATAGCACAGCGCCGCCGCCAGCCGCCGCCCAAACGTGAACTTCTCGCCGCCCCCGGCCGCCATTGAAGCCGATGTATCCAGCAGCATCCGCACCGGCACGCGCGGCTCGATCTGGAACATCTTCAGAAACATCTTGTCCAGACGCATGTAAGCCCGCCAGTTCACGGCGCGCAGATCGTCGCCCTGATGGAAGTGCCGGTGGTCGAGGAACTCCTGGCCGCCGCCCGCGAAACGCGACCGGTTGTGTCCGCCCACAAGCCCGGTAAAAGAGCGCTGCCAATAGATGGCGAGGCGCTCCAGGCGCTCCAGAAATACCCGGTCCAGCAGGGGCTCGTTCGGCAAGAGGGACCTCTTATGTGCTATGCGGCGGAGGCGTTGACGGTTACGCCGGAGAGGATATCACTGAGGATGGAATCGGCCGTCTTGCCGTCGGCATGCGCGTCGAAATTCAGGATGATGCGATGCCGCAGCACCGAGGGTGCCAGTTCTTTTACGTCGTCGACGCTCAGATGGAACCGCCCGCGCAGCAGCGCGAGCACCCGTCCGCATTCCATCAGCGCCTGTGCGCCGCGCGGGGAACTGCCGTATCGGATGTAGCGTTTGGCCATTTCGTGCGCTTCCTTCTGATCCGGCTGCGTGGCCATCACCAGCTGCACCGCGTAATCCTGCACATGCGGCGCGATCAGCACTTCGCGGCAGACGGAGCGCAGCTGCATCACTTCCTCACGGTCGAGCACCGCATGCACCACGGCGTCTTCGCGTGCGATGGTGCGTTCCACGATGCGCGAGAGTTCCGTGTGCGAGGGATAGGTCACCAGGATCTTCATCAGGAAGCGGTCAAGCTGGGCTTCCGGCAGCGGATACGTGCCTTCCATTTCGATGGGATTCTGGGTCGCCATAACCAGGAACGGCGATTCCAGCTCGTGCGTGACCGTACCGCTGGTGACGGTGCGCTCCTGCATGGCCTCGAGCAGCGCGGACTGCGTCTTCGGCGTGGCGCGGTTGATTTCATCTGCCAGCACCAGGTGGGCGAAGACCGGGCCGGGCTGGAACCGCAGCATCTTGTGGCCGCGGTCGTCGGTTTCCATAATCATGCTGCCGACGATATCGGCGGGCATGAGGTCCGGGGTGAACTGGATGCGGGAATAGCGCAGGCTGAGTGCGCGCGCGAGGGTGCGCAGCAGGGTGGTTTTGCCCAGTCCGGGGACGCCTTCGAGCAGCACGTGTCCGCCGCCCAGCAGGCAGATCAGTACGCCGTCGACGACGCTCTGCTGGCCGACAATGATTTTCGCGATCTCGTCGCGGACCTGGTTGAGTTTTGCGACCGCCGGACTCGCGGCTGCTTCGATTGGCATGTGTTTGATTTTAGTCGATCCGCGCGATTCATCCTATTATGACGCGAAAATCTGTCGGCTCCGCTCGGAGGACCCCACTGTTCTTGACGCGGTCCACGCGATTGCCCGTCGGGATCTTGGGGGATGCTTGTCAACCCGAAAACG
>JASHSD010000226.1 GCA_030036985.1 Bryobacteraceae bacterium | reverse complement strand
AGGTCGATGTCCGAACCCGTCATGTCTTCACCCGAATAGAACAGACCCCAGCCGCCGCGGAAGACCAGCTTATCCGGAACGATCTGCCAGGCGGCGCCGAGGCGCGGGCCGAAGTCCAGATGGTCGGGATGGACAAGATAGTCCGTGGGACTGGTCGCGGAATAAAGCTGCCCGGTCTGAAAATTGAAGTTGATGTTCTCATAGGGCGCCGTGCCGTAGTACGGCGTCTCATATTCCCAGCGCAGGCCCAGATTAAGCGTCAGCGTGGGAGTGACCTTCCAGTCGTCCTGAATGAAAGTCGCGTAGGCTTTCTGCAGAACGGTTTCGATCTCCTCGTTGTTGGCCTCGAAGGAATAAACCTGGCCGGTCAGCAGATCGGCCAGCGCATCGCCCGTGAAATTGCCGTTGAAGTCGTACTCGGGCACCGTCCGGCTGACGTTAAGGTTGGTATTGCTCATCTGCCGCGTCTCGAAGCCCATCCGGATGTTGTGACTGCCGCGAATGAGCGTGAGGTTGTCAAGCACCTGATAGAGATTCGGCTTCTGGTATTGCGGCCGGAAGTTTCGCGTTCCGAGATCGTTGTAGTTACTCGGGTTGATCTCCGGCAGGCCTCCGTTGAGGGGAAGCAGCGCCGCCGACGGGATCGAGAATCCGAACGCCGTGGCTCCTTCACCGCCCGCGGACGGGTTCGTGAAGTTCGCGTTCGTGCTGGTGTATCCGAAACGAACGACGTTGATAATCGTCGGAGTGATGATGCGTGTCCAGGCTCCGCCGTAGCTCTGATTGGTGTTGAACGCTCCACCCTGATTGCCGTTGCCGTCCGCGAGTCCGGGGAAGATACCCGAGTTGAAGATGTCCTGGCGAAGATAACTGAAGCGCAGGGAGATCGTATCTTTCTGGGTGACGGCGTAGTCGCCCTTCACATCGCCTTTGTGGTCGCGTTCTGTGCCGGGGGCCTGAATGCTGTAGTTGTCGATGGTCTGGCCGGTGGACGCGGAAATGGTTCCGGGAATGTTCGCCGCGGGGTAAAGAGCCAGCAGCTTCGCGCCGAGCGGATCGTCGAGCGACGCCGGCACGGTGTTGTTCGGAATCGGATTCTTCGTTCCGGGGTAGTAGATGGTGTGATAGAAGATGCCCTGATGTTCGGCGGCGGTGGGAACGGTCTCGATGAACGGAGTGCTGTAATCCTCGCGGAAACCCTCGTAATCCACGAAATAGAAGAGTTTGTTTTTGACGATGGGACCGCCGACCGTACCCCCGAACTGGTTCCAGCTCAGATTCGATTTCGGCGCTCCCGCGAGATTCGATGCCCACGTATTGGCTGCAAAGGCCGCGTCGCGATTGAAGTACCACGCCGAGCCGTGCACGCTGTTCGTGCCGGACTTGAGAACGACGTTCACGACCGCGCCGGCCGAGCGGCCGAATTCGGCGGAATAGCTGTTGGTCTGGACTTTGAACTCGGCGATGGCATCGGGCGAGGGCGCAATCACCTGGGACGAGAGCGACTGCGCATTGTTCGTTCCCTGGTTATTATCGACGCCGTCGAGGATGAAGTTGTTCTGGGTCTGGTAATTACCGTTGACTACAAACCAGCCGACGCCGCGCGTCGTGCTGTTGTCGAGCGTGCTGTCGGTAGCCCCGGGAACAAGCAGGGCCAGCTGAGTGTAACGGCGCGCGGCCAGCGGCAGATCGACAGCGACATCGCCCTGAATCACGGTGCCGAGCGAGCCCTGCTCCGTCTGAACGATGTTCGCCGAGGCGGAGACGTTAACGGTGGAACTTACCGAAGCCGGCGCCAGGTTTACGCGCACCAGCTTGTTTTCGTTAACGTCGAGAGACAGATCGGTGACGTGCGTTGTCTGAAAGCCCGTTTTCTCGACGTCCACAATGTAATTGCCCCGGGCGATCGGAGAAAAGGTTGCGTAACCGTCGGAATCGGTGCTCTGGGGCTGGGCGACTCCGGTCGCGACATTGGTAAGACGTACGGCTGCATGGTCGATTTTAGCGTCGCTGGAATCGAGAACGAGGACCCGGATGGATCCGGAATCGGTCTGCGCGTTAACCACCGCCGGGATAACGGCGGAACAAATAGCGAAGAGTGTGAGTACTCGGCGTTTTTTCATTTGTAATTGTGCTCCCGCATAAATGCCCGGAGATCTTCGTACTGATCGGTCGCGACAAAGTCGACGCCCGCGTCGAGAGCGGCTTGCCAGCGCGCCTGCGCGCGCTTGAGCGAGCCGAAGTTGTAACCTCTGCCCCAGCCGCGGTCGTCGGGCGGAGCGAAACCGTCGAGAGTATAGAAACGGATCCAGTAGCCAAGCTGGTGGGCGCGGTCGACAAGTGCGCGCAGGCGGGCGGCGCTCGCGGGCGTCCAGTCGCCCGCTTTCGTCTGGCCGCCTTCCTCCACTTCGTCCCACGGGTTGTTCCACCAGCGCCGGTAGTTAGTGGGCTTCTCGACGAGTAAGCGGTCCGGCGGAAGGGTCGCCGCGAGGCGCTGGCGCTCCTCGCGCGATTTCGCCTCGATAGGGGCGGTATGCGCAGAACCGAACACGCGCAATGGGGTTCCTTTGGGGATGTCCTTGAAGAAAATCTGTTCCTGAATATCCGCGTCTTCGGTAATCACGAGCAGCGGCTTGGCGTTGAACGGCGCGAGTTCGTGCGGGTCGGACGTTTGCGGCGCGGTGGTGATCCAGTCCCGATACTCCCCGAGGAGGTCCCAGACCGCGCGGAGCAGCGTGGGATCGAGCGACTTGAAATCAAAATGAAGCACGATCAGCGGCCAGCGCGCGCGGTCGTTATCCGCGAGCGCCTTTTCCACAATGGGGCGGACACGCTCGAAGAAGTAATCGCGCAGCGCCGGTTCGGAGCCGGTCGTTTTGGGTGTATGCGTCACCACCGGACGCCCCTTGCCGGTGGCCGGATCGACGGCCCACGCAATATCCTGCTCGATGGAAACGGGATAACCGGTCTTGAGCGCGCGGTCGATGCGATCGGACCATTGACCGTCGTAGGGATAACAGTTATGCGCATCGAGCACAGGCCGGTTGTGGTTCAGGAAGTCGAGCGAGTTCGATTGGGCACACAACAGGCCGGCAGTTGCCAAACAGCACAGAATAACTTTCATTGAAAAGAGAGTCTAGCAGTCAGAAATGAAGTTGGAGTTGCATCTCAGTCCCAAATTCGTAACAACCTGCTGTCTGGTGAAAATGAAGTCCCGCAGTGCATTAACGTCGGCGTGAACCGGGCGAATGCCCGATGTCACTTCTTCCCGATCCGCGTAGTTCGCTCCGCCGGGTCAGGATCGATTGAACCGCAAGCCGCAGGGAAACCGGCCCAGCCGCCGGAGATTGAAATCGGATTGCCTCGGGGCGCCGCCTCGGCCGCGGGCCCCCATCTACCAACTCCCGCAGGCGTTGCCGTTGACTCGGCGGTGGGAGGCTTTCCCTCAAATTCGCATGGGAGAGCCGGCCAAAGACCATCCAATTCCACCAGCCGTTTTCAAAGTATGGCTCGGGCGTGGTTTTTGTCACCACGGAATGTAAATCGCAGGGAGAGACATCGGTATTCGGTCCAGCGGTCAGACGTGCTGCCGGGAGGGAGCATATTGCCGCAGCAGAAGACCTGGCAACACGTTCGCCGAACGGTTCACGCGCATTGCCAACTTCCATCTCATATGCCGCAGTTGACGTGTGAAGATATAGAACGCGTGATCGATCTGAAGTTTCTTGTCTCCAGACTGAACCCGCATTGCCGTGCCGCAATGGAAAGCGCCGCCGCATCCGCGCTTGAGGCCGATCATGCCGAAGTTGACACGCTCCACCTCCTTCTCGATCTGCTCGTCGAGAAACGGATGGATGCCGCGCGGATCTTCTCATTGTGCGAACTCGATGGCCGGCAACTCGCCGCCGATACCCGCACGGCTCTGGCGCGAATCCCGACGTCGCAGGCGAAGATGCCATCGCTGTCCGGCCGGCTTGTGCGGGTGCTCAGTGTTGCGTGGAATATCGCTTCGGGCGAGTTGGAGTCCGGCGCCATCCGCTCCGGAGCCATTGTTCTGGCGTTGCTCGACACCGGAATCGCCGCCCAAATGGCCGAAAACGTGTCGGCCGAGTTGCTCAAACTCAATGCCCGGAGAATACGCGAGCAGCGGGAGATTCTTTTCGGCACGGACGAGGGCGCGCGGAGCGGCGCTTTCACGCCGGCGGCCCTGGCCCAGTACACGATCGACCTCACCGCGGCCGCTCGATCCAGCGCGCTCGACCCTGTAGTGGGCCGGGAGGCGGAGATTCGCAACGTCATCGATGTGCTCACTCGCCGCCGACAGAACAATCCGATCCTGATCGGCGAACCCGGGGTGGGCAAGACCGCCATCGCGGAAGGCGTGGCGATTCGGATTGCCGCGGGCGATGTGCCTGCCGCTCTGCGAGACGTGCGGGTTCTCAGCCTGGATGTCGGCCTTCTGCTCGCCGGCGCTTCCATGCGGGGCGAGTTCGAGCAGAGGCTCAAAGGCGTGATTCGCGAAGTCCAATCCGTGGAAAACGCGATTGTCCTCTTCATCGACGAAGCCCACATGCTGGTGGGGGGCAACGGCCAGACCGATGCGGCGAATCTGCTCAAGCCGGCGCTCGCCCGCGGGGAAGTCCGGACCATAGCCGCCACCACACTGGCCGAATACCGAAAGTATTTCGAGAAAGATCCCGCGCTGGCCCGCCGTTTTCAGGTTGTGATGGTGGAAGAACCAGCGGAGGAAGCAGCTGTCAATATGCTTCGGCGTCTGGTTCCGGCGCTGGAGAAACATCACGGGGTGCGCCTGACCGGGCAAGCAGTGGAGGCGGCGGTCAAGCTGTCGCGCCGCTACATTACAGGCCGGCAGCTTCCGGATAAAGCCATTGCCACGCTGGATACCGCGTGCGCGCGCGTAGCTGTTGCCCGGACATCAACTCCCGCCGCCGTCGAGGATTGCCGGCAGCTGGTGGCCGCGCTGGAGGAGGAGCTTGCGGAAACCCGGCGGGATCGCTTTATCATCGGCGATTCGGAAGATCGGGTGAAATCTCTGTTCGACCGGATGGCGGTGGCGGAACAACAGCTGGCCGATCTTGAAGACCGTTGCCGGGAGGAGCGAAAGCTGATCGAGGAAATCGAGCGCGTCCGAGCGGCTCTCGATCGTTTTCCCGAAGACGAGGATGGCGATGCGGTGCGGCTCCGCGCGGAGCTTCATTCCCTCGACCAGACGCTTGAGAGTCTGCAGGGCGATCGTCCTCTCGTTCCCGCGTTGGTGGATGCGCGGGTGGTCGCCGGCGTCATTTCGGAGAGCACGGGTATTCCGGTGGGGCGCATGCTGCGCCGCGACCTGAATACGATCGCCAGCCTGAGGAACGCGTTGGAGGAGCGCGTTGCCGGTCAGTGCGACGGGTTGGAGATCGTCGCCAGGAGAATCGTCAGCGCCCGCGCCGGTCTGGAAGATCCCCTGCGGCCCACGGGTGTTTTTCTCCTCGCCGGACCCAGCGGTGTAGGAAAAACCGAGACAGCGCTCGCGCTGGCCGATCTGCTTTACGGCGGCGAGCGGAATGCGGTGATCATCAATATGTCGGAATATCAGGAGCCGCATTCCATTTCGGGTTTGAAGGGCTCACCACCCGGGTATGTTGGTTACGGCGAGGGGGGCATTCTCACCGAAGCGGTCCGTCATCACCCGTATTGCGTGCTGCTGCTCGACGAAGTGGAAAAAGCGCATCGCGACATTCACGAGCTTTTTTATCAGATCTTCGATAAAGGGACGATGGAGGATTCGCAGGGGCTTACAGTCGACTTCCGCAATACGCTGATCCTGATGACCTCGAATACGGGTTCGGAGACCATCCGGCGCCTGTGCGCCGAGGATCCTTCCGTTACGCCTGAAGTCCTGCGCGAAGCCATCTATCCCGAACTCCGGAGCGTCTTTCAGCCGGCTCTGCTCAGCCGCATGCTGGTCGTGCCTTACCGCGACATCGGCGAGGCCGCGCTGCACCGCATCGCGGAAATCAAGGTCGCTCGCATTGCGCAGCGGCTTGAGGAAGCGCACGGCCTGAAGCTCGATTGTTCCGACCGTCTGCTGGAGGAAATCGCGCGCCGCTGCGTCGGCTCGGAAAGCGGCGCGCGCAGCGTGGATCATATTCTGACCGGCACGCTCGTACCGGAGATCTCCGAACGCCTGCTTGCGAGCACCGCTTCCCGGAAGTATCGGCGAATCCACGTCGATCTGGGGGCAGGGGAGAGTTTCCGTTACCGCTTTGAGTGACGGTTCAATTCGTCCGAATCAAACGGATGTAAGAGTGGAGATTATAGTACCGGTCGATCTGCGCCGAAACGCGCGCGGCCGAATCCCAGTCGCGATACGGCCCCAGTCTTACGTAATGCCAGGTCTGATCGGCGCGGTCCATATGTCCGACGGTCACAGGGCCGAAGTTGTTGCGCCGCAGCAGGTCTGCGAGGTCGGCTGCGCGATCCTCGTCCTGGAAGGACGCGACCTGAATCGCCAGCGCCGGAGTATCGTCATCATCGCCTGCCGCGGGTGCGGAAGGCGCTGCCGGGGGCGCCACTGTCTCCGCCACGTTGGCGCCGGAGATTTGCGCCACAGACATGGGGCTGTTCTCGGTTTTGATTTTCGCGGTTTCGACGGTCGCTGCTGCAGGCCGCGCCTGCGGCGGCGCCACTGAAGCTTTGGCCGGAATCGGCTTCTCCGCGGGTCGGATAGCGGGGTGAATCAGAAAACCCGTCGCAACGCCGGCGGCATAGAACATGATCTGCATCGACACGAGGCAAAGCGCCATCACGATCAGCCGGGCTTTTGGAATGGAGAATTGGTAATCTTTCATGGCAACATCACCGTGGTCTGGGCCGTGCTCGCGATCTGGATCACTCCACCCCAGGCGCACATGAGCTTCGAATTATTGTCGAGCGCGGGCATGTTGGCGAGCAGCACCGTCGGGGCGCCGGGAACCCAAGGCGCCGGAATCACCGGCACGCACGGCATCGGAGTAAGAACTCCCAACGCCGCCGCGGTTGCGGCCGCGACCGTGGGATTCGATGGCGAACTGCACATCCCGAACGGCGGGATATTCGCGATCGGCTTGTTGTCCATGACGTTCGCCGCGGGCACTCCCCCCGCCATCACGGCGTTCTGCGGAAGCACGATCAGGGATGCGGGCGCGGCGCCAAAACTGCACTGCATCATCGATCCCATGTTTACGTGGAAGGCCATCGGAACAACGTCTCAGTTTACCGCTTTGCCTCTCAATTTATCTTCACGAGTCCGCCCTTCAGGGTGAGCATGCCGCCGCCATCCACGGTCTGTGTGGCGGATGCTTTATTGGTCATAGTCGTGCCCGCTTCGTTCGTGAGATCCGTACCGGATTTATTGGTCAGCGAGGTCCCGGCCTGATTCGTCAGCGAGGTCCCCGACTTGATGGTGATCGATCCGGAAACATCGATCGTCAAGTCGCCCTTCACCTGCAGGTTGAAATTACCCGACACCTGGGATTTGAAATTGGCGTCGTTGGTGTGCGCTTCGTCTCCTTTTACGGAAACCGTTCGGCCGCCCGACACTTGCAAACTTTCGTCGGAGGTCACTGTGGTGGCGAGTTTATCGAGCACAGTGACATTCATGTTCTTCTGGGCATGAATGTAGAATTCCTCCGATCCGGCTTTGTCCTCGAACCGGATCTCATTGAACCCGCTCCCGCCCTTGGAGGAACTCGATTTTATCGTGCTCTGAGTCTGGTTATCGGGAAGCGCGTAAGGAACAGTCTGGCCGGCGTTGTATAGCGCTCCGACAACCACGGGCCGGTCCGGATTGCCTTCCAGAAACGAGACCAGCACTTCCTGTCCGATGCGCGGCAGGAATATCGCGCCCCATTGTTTGCCCGCCCACGCCTGGGCAACGCGAATCCAGCAGGTGGTTTTCTCGTCCATCCGGCCCTTCTGATCCCAGTGGAACTGGACCTTCACGCGTCCATACTCGTCGGTCCAGATCTCCTCGCCCGCCTTTCCGGTTACCACGGCGGATTGCGTCCCCAGGATCGACGGGGCGGGCGTGACTACCGGGGGCCGAAAGACTGTGGCTGACGGAATCGCCTGAAAACTGTTGGCATAAGTTCCCTGATCGCCCGTGACCTGAAGCGACAGGATGACGTAATCCCCGTTCACGTCCGATCGGCCATGTCCGCTCAAGGTGAACTTCGCCCCGGCATAGAAGGCGCGGCAGCGGCTGTTTCCGCGCAGCACTTTCGACGGAACCTCGAGCGCGGAGAGCCTGCGCCCCGCGATGGTCTCGCCATCCCCTTGGGCGGTGTAAAGCCCGGGGAAGTCGTATACGGCGCGGGATGGATCGGCGCCATCGGCCGACGCCAGCAAATCGGTATCGGGCGTTTCGAAATTATAATCGTCCGTCTGATATTTTCCGGCCGTTACGTTCTGCTCGGTCACGCAATCCGTCACGATCGTGTCAGTCGTCCAGGCGCTCTGCTCGGGGGCAAAGACGGCGTTGGTTAATCCCGCTGTGGCGGCCCATGCGCTTGCATCGTCGGTGAGCACCATGGTGTGCGTCGAGGCACCGTGCGTGAAGTAATAAAAAATGCCTTCCTGCTCCATCAGACGCGACACGAACGCGAAAGCGCTTTCCCGGTATTGCACGCAGTACTCCCTCGGTTGAAAGCTTCCGGTCAGGCTGTCTTTGAAATCCGAAAAGCCGAGATCCGAAAAGACCTGCTTCACGATATCCGGCGTGCTCATGTTCTGGTAGATGGCGCAGCTTCTGCTGTGGGTCAGCATCCAGAGCCATGGATAGAGGTCCGCCGCATAGTAGGTGAATCGGTCGTCCGAATTCAGTTGGACGAAGCGTCCGACGACGCCGTTGATGTGGTGGATGTCACCGGAAGACTGCGGGATTGACAGCGTCGCGGATTTTCCGAGCAGGGCGCTGAAGTCAACCGAGGCGTCCTGGGAAAAAAGCTCAACGTGGTAATGGAAGAGGCCGGAAACGAACTCCTCTCCCTTGAAGCTCCGGACAATGAATTTGTCCGGCCCGAGCGGCGTCGCGATTTGAACCGGGCGCGTGGTCTGTGTGAACGAATCGGCCAAAATCAGTGCTCCTCCGCTCCGACGGGCTCCGCGCCCAAGCGGAGGAAGGCAGTGAATCCGAGACGCGGGCCACGAGGAACGAGCTGTGAAGCCGGGATCTCAGAGGCCATCAGACGCAGATGGACATCCGCCGTGTGCTCCGTGCCCAGGCAGAAGCGAATCATTTTTTCCAGTTCGGCGCGCCGCGTCCCCGGCGGGGGAAGCGGGAGCGAATCGGATGCGGAGGAATTGCCGCTGCTAGGAAGAAATTCCACGTAGTCCCGCAAATGAAGCGGACCGATCACGATGGTCACCGCGCCTGTCTCATCCCATACGCGCTTGCCCAACACCGCATCCTTGCCGAGTCCCTGATTGCGGCCGCCGCTGCCGATACAGGTGAACTGGTCCGGCTCGAGATCCCGCCATTTCCCTGTAAATTGCGAAACGCGCACGGGGACGCCGAAATGGTCCTCCAATATCTTTTCCATACCCGCCGCGGTGCGTATCGGACGGGCCATCAGCCCGGCGGAGGCCGGGAGCGAGCGCGCGATGTTTCCCGCGGACTCACGCACTCGCGCGAGCCCCAGGCCCATAAACGCGAATAAATGCGCCGCGATCGTCCCTTCCTGCGGAGGGCGTGGCGTCAAGGATGGCTGATGCCGTTTTGAAGCCTCGTGAAACAGTTCGATCAGGCGGTTATTGAAAATATCCAGAAATGCCGCCGCGACCCCGCTTTTATCGGAAATGACGAGTTCCGAAAACGGGTGCGGCAATGGCCCGAGCACGCCGGCGAGCCCGAGGAAGTTGACCGTGATCACCTGTTTCCCGTTCTGCGCGTTAAGGGACTGGATCTCGCTGGCCGGGAATTCAAATGACGTCCGTGAACGGTAGCCCGGAGACACCCCCAACGCCTGCTCGATCATGCGCACGGCCTGGTGAAACTCGAACCGGTAGGGCTCGGCGAGAAGCCATTCAATCGCGGTGCACCCGCTTCTCCATCCAAACATGTTCTATCGCTGCCGAGCGGTCTGGAACGGCCGCCAGACCGGAGGCCAATGGGCTACGGGTGTGCCGTGCATCCGGAGCTGCACCTGTGCGGGGACGGTCTTTTGTGGGATCTGATGCTCGCCTTTGATTACCTCGCTCCAGGTGAAGAATTGGTCCATCGGCAGACCGGCTTGCTCGGCGTGGTCGGCATCGGGCCGGTAGTTTCCGCTCCCGTTGCTCCACCACACCAGCCGGCCGTTATCGAACGCAGCTTCTCCCGCGTACGCCACGGGCCGGCCTTCGGCCAGCGCAGGATGCCTGTAAGTGGGATGCATCAGCGTTTCGCCGCCGGTGGTCCGCACAAAAATATATTTCAGGTTCGGCACCAGAAATCCGTGCTGCCCGCTTCGGTGGGTCCGGTATCGATCGAAAAACGGATGGAGGTGCAAGACCTGGTCCCGGTCGATGGGGATCGCGGCGGACGGATTCAGGTTGGGATACGTCTTCAGTATCATCGTGCTTCGGATAGCCGCTTCTCGTTTACAGATCCCGCTCGCGGCGCAGGTTGCGCCGTTCTCCCGAACTTTCGCGGCCATTGCGGTGCTTCTTCTGCGGTTCGAATGCGTGGGCCAGCAGCCCGAACGCCATGCTGCTTACAAACCAGCCGCGTGTCTCCAGATCCCGCAGCCGGCGCGCTGTTTCGACCGGATCGAAGCTTCCGCCGGCGACCTCCCTGCGCAGCATTTCCGCAATTCGTTTCGGCATCTCGTCTTCCGGCGATCCTTCGCGGGGCTTTTCAATCATAGGTCCGGCAAGGAGAGTTTCCAGCAGGTGATTGGTCAGCCAGGCGTTGCGCAGGCGAGGCTGCGCGACGTAGCGGCCAGCCGCCTGACGCAAGCGCTGAAGCAATGCGGCCTTTTCCGTCCCCGGGATCTCCGCGTCTGCCTCGCACTTTGCGCGGACCGCCTCCGCCGCTTCCACGATCTCCCGCAATGCCGCCAGCGCCGCGTTGGCGCCGGGCTCCAGCGACTCGTTGTTCCAGGCCTCGATCCGCTCTTCCAGTTGCCGGATCGCCGTGGGGAAATAGGCCCGCTCGCGCTTTAATTCGCGCCGCAGCCGCACCACTGCTTCAATTACGGCCGATCGCATCATCTCGTTGCGCGCCGGATGCGGCGTGTGGTAGAGAGCCTCCAGTTCGTCCAGCAACGTGGCGAAACGCTCGGGGTCGGAAGGACGTTTGAGAATGCACGCGTGATCCACCGGGGTGAGCCAGACAATCGTTCCCGCTCTGCGCATGGGCACCCGTTCCACGAACGGCATCTGTTCGTATACGGGATTGCGGTTGAGCGCTTCGAGCGCCTTGCGTTCGTCGTTTCCGGCAGCCAGCGCGGCATCCAGCAGGCGCTCATCGCCCATCTCCCAGCGGGGATTCAATCCCTTTCGTTTGGCGGCTTCCTGCAGCGCGGCGCGAAAAGAGGTGAAGTCGGTGATCTCTGCGCGGATGAGCGACTTCATTGCACCCAGAATCCGCGCGGCTTCGGCTTGGGCGTCGGGCCTGTAGCCAAATGCCCCGAAAATCCGGGCGAGTTCGGGATTCGCCGCGACGATGGCCTCTACGGGGCGCGCCGGCCGTCCGCCGCCATTACTCTCGCGCTCCTTCGGCTGCTCTTGCGCAGGTTTAAAGAACAGCTTCATATCCGGCCAACGGTTCCCATTCTTTCCGCTTTCCGATTTCGCGTCCTTCGAACAGCGCCACCAACTGCGTCCACGTGTTTACGGAAGCATACAACGCCAGGAAATGGCGCAGCAC
>JASHSD010000225.1 GCA_030036985.1 Bryobacteraceae bacterium | reverse complement strand
TCTGCTGACTCTGCGCGAAAAGGAAATTCTAAGGCTGCTCGTCACGGGCGAGACCAACCGGGGAATCGCCGATCGCCTGAACGTCAGCGTGGCTACGGTGGAAACGCACCGCAACAATATCTTTCAGAAGCTGCACGTGCACAATCTGCCCGAGCTGATCCTCTACGCGGTGCGCAAAGGTCTCGTCGCCTGAAGCGGCGCCGGCTGCCGCGGCACGGGCAATGCAAACGAGACGATCGTGCCTTTGCCAGGCTGCGAATCGACATTGAACGTGCCGCCGAGATGCAGAATGCGTTCTCCCATCCCCAGAATGCCCATCCCCGCATTGCCCGAGGGTTGGAAGCCTTTGCCATCGTCCTGAATGGCGACGCGCAGTAGCTCGCCCCCCGATTGCTGCAGGTAAACGCGGATCTGGTGTGCGCCGGAATGCCTCGCGGCGTTATGCAGCGCTTCCTGAACTACGCGGTAAACGCACGTACGGTGCTCCTCGGGCAGTTCCTCGATTACCTCGTCGGCGGGCGGCTCGGTGGCCACATCCACCTGAATCCCGCTCGTGCGCGAGACCTCCCGCGCCAGCCATTTCAGCGCCGGCAGGAGACCCAGATCGTCCAGCATGGTGGGACGCAGCAGAAGCGAAATATTGCGCACCACGCCCGCATTCCGCTGGGTCATGTCCTGCACCAGCTGCAGTTGATTCAGGGCTTCTTCCCGATTGTTGTTTTCGACCGCGAGGCGCAGATTGCCCAGACCCAGCATAATCGCCGAGAGAACCTGGCCGACTTCGTCGTGCAGCTCGCGCGAAATTCTTCGGCGCTCGTTCTCCTGGGCGGATAACAACTCCGCCGAGAGCCGCTTCAGTTCGTTCTGGGCGCCGAGGATCTCCTGAAACCGGATTTCGCCTTCGCTTTCGAGCGCCAGAATCCGGCGAAGCGATAACCCCGCCAGCACCAGGCCGGTTCCCAGCGTGAACGCGAGCAGCAGGACGAGCCTTGTGCGGAAGGTGGAAAAAAGATCGCCGACCTCCGCGCTCCGCGCCTCCAGCTGTCTTTCGATGAGCGCATGCATCCGGTCGGTGAAATCCACCGCTTGGCTTCTTCGGGGCAACAGTTCGCGGTCGATGAAAGCGGCGCCGCGGTCGCGCCGTTCGGCCGCATTCCAGCCCATCGCCGGACTGACGGTGTTCAGATAATCGAGCGCCTCTTTGCGGAACCGATCGAACATGGCGCGCTGGCCCGCACCGATCAGGCGCTCGTAATCCCGTATATTCGCTTCGATGCGCGCCCGCGTTTCAAAGAACTCGGCTCGGTGGGGCGCCGCCGCTTGGTCGCTGTTATCGAGGAGGTAATCGCGAACGTAGGTCCCCGAGATGTAGATATCGGACCGGATCTTTTCCAGCGTGCTGTCACGCTCGACATAATCCTCGCGGATCTTCTCCTGCCGCACCTGGATCTGGCGCATGAAGGACAACGCGCTCAGGCCGACGACGGCCATCAGCAGCAGCAGACCGCCAAACCCGCACCAGAGAAGCGGGCGCGTCTGATATTGGAATGCTCTCGAGTTTACGTTCAATTCAATGCCTGTGGCACCGGCTTCAGCATATTCGGACCGGAAAACTGATTCCCGTGTAGGGCAGGATGGCATCCTGCGGCGGATTGGCAATCCGCCTGGCCTGGACCGGACAAATCTGCCCCATTAAGGGCAATCACTTACTTGGCAAAATCGGGTTAAACTTTGGGCCGTCGCACCAACTTGCCGATTGCCTTTGCCGCTTCGTACAAGCCAAACGTCACAGCCCATGCGGCTACCAGCATAATGCCATTGATGACACTATGGCTTTCAGGTTCACATATCCAACGAATGCATAGTGTGCAGAATATGATCCCGCCTATGAGCCACCTGTCCTCAGCCTCTTTAGTTCTCGTGCGGTAAGCCATTTTCTTCAGTGCTCTACCTTCTTCGTCGCCCGCTTCTTCCGCTCCCGCTCTCGCCCCTGCTTCGCGCGCCTCAGTAGGCGCTCATTCTGCGGTAGCCCCACGGATCGGCGCCCGCCTCGATGACCCCGCCCGGCGTGATTCGCACCAACCCCGGCGCCGAACCGCTCTGCCAGCGCGATCGCGTGCCGATCTTATGCCCGCGGCTCGCCAGATCCTGAATCACGTTCACCGGCATGCGGTCGTCCAGCTGCAGATCGCCCGGATTCATTGCGTGATTGTCGAAGCTCGACACCAGATGCCGTGTCTCGAAACGCGGCGCCTCGATGGCCTGTTCCGAATTCTCATGGAAGAGAATCACGTCAAACAGAAGCTGAATCAGCGCCTGTTCCTGATTGTCGCCGCCCGGAGTCGAGAGCACCAGCCACGGGGACCCGTCATCGTGTTCCACCAGCGTCGGGCTGAGCGTCACGCGTGGACGTTTGCCGCCGGCCAGTTCGTTCGGATTGCCCTGCACCAGCAGGAAACTCTGCGCGCGTTCCGTGAGCGGAATTCCTGTGTCGCCCGCGATCACGCTGGGCATCCACGCACCTGAAGGCGTCGCGGAGAACATCATGCCGTCGCGATCCACTGCGTCCACGCAGGTAGTGTCGCGGGCCATCAGCTCATCGTCTATGTGAACCAGAGCCGTC
>JASHSD010000224.1 GCA_030036985.1 Bryobacteraceae bacterium | reverse complement strand
GCTCCCAGGGTAATAGGCCCGGTCGTGGCCAGGATTCCAGCGAAGAGCAGCAAAAACTTCCTGCCAAGGTTGAGTTTGGCGGCTCGGCGATTCCGCATGATTTCCTCAACTCTCTGCTTGAGGTTTCCTCCAGTCACGCCGGGGACGCAAGCCAGCGGCGACTCCAGATAAAACCTGCACACTCTGACAATCCCTTCGGCATAATCCTGAGGATCGGCCGCGATGCCCAGAACCGCTTCATCGCATGCCCGTTCCCGTTCCTCCACAAGCCGGCGCTCAATCCACCAAACCATAGGATGGAACCAGAACAGCGCTTCGACCGCCATATGGATCGCCGCCGTCAGATTGTCGCGCCGCCGGACGTGGCACAATTCATGGGCGAGGACCGCTTCGAATTGCGCCGGCGTCAGATGATCGGCGATACCCTCCGGCAGCAGCAGCACCGGCTTGCGGATGCCGAAAAGCCCCGGCTCCAGCCGCACGGGACTGGACATAACTGGGACGGGCAGTTTCAGAGGCAACGGAGTTGCGGCGCGCATCGCCGCTCGCACGCGGCGCCAACAACGGCGCCAGGCCAGGGAGCAGACCGCGAATCCGCATAGCCAAACAACGAAGAAGACAGCCGGCAGCCGGCTTGGTTTCCCTGGCGCCGGAGCCGTTGGCGGTGCGGAAGCAGGCAGCGCGAAGGGCTCGCCGACCTGTTCGATCACTGCCAGCCGAGGCTCCGGCACGACGGGAGCCTTGCGCCATTCGACCTGACTGCCGATGCCGATGAGAATCGAAAACGGGACCAGAAACTTAACCGAGGCGGCCAGCCACAGCCCATGCCTCAGTGCCGCGCGGTTTCTGCGCAGCGTCAGCGTCAACAGCGCGGCCAAACAGGCAAACAGCGTGGACTGCCACAGGTGGTTCTCAAGTTCGGGAATCATCGCCGCCCTTCTTTCCTGACGCTTTTCCCGACACCTTTGGCTTGGCCATCTTTCGGATCGCCTGCTCGGCCTCCTTCACGTCTTCGAGCGTCAGCTTGCCGGTTTCCACCAGGTGAGCCATCACCGGTTTCGTTCGGCCTCCGAACAGCGCCAGCACATCGTCAAGCAGATTCCTGCCCGCGTCATCGCGTGTAATCGCCGCGGCAAAGATATTGGCGTTGCTGATTTTCTTGACGATCCTGACGGTTTTCTTTCCTTCGAGCATCCGATACACCGTGGTTTGTACCGTGGTGTACGCGGGTCTTTTCGACTCGGGGAACGCTTCTTGGATTTCGCGAATTGAGCACGGTCCGCGAACCCAGAGGATTTCCATAATCTGAAGTTCGAGCCTGGACAATTTTGGATGGGCCATTTTGTCGATTTACACTACATCGTGCTGTCCACTCTACTACACGATGTAGTCAGGCGCAAGCGTGTTTGATGCAGGCGGCTGATTCGTGGTGGGGCCAGGGCTTCGGCCTGGCTTCGGCCCTGCGGCCGGGCTTTCGCCCGCCGCTTTCGACCCCAACTCGACGGGTTTCCACGGCGGCCGCCCTTGCAGGCGTCCCGAGTCGGGACGCGCCACATATAAATTTTGCCAAACGAAGCCAATTTGGGGTTATCCCATTTTTTATCTTGATGTTGGCCGGCCTCGATAACGGGCATGTCGAAGATGAGAGGCCGGTGGCCGGCGCATTGAGGCTCACAGTTCATGGGCAGTCCTGACAAACAATAGAGCATGCGAAGTCCGGGCCGGATGGCGTTCGACCGCCAGGCCATTGAGGACACGGCACAAAAAGGCGGGAATGAGAAACTCAAGAGCCGTTCCCTGACCGGCTTGGCCCGTGAAATCGATGCCCTCGCCTCCCTGACCAGGCCGACGAGGGCGTCGGCCGCAGGCCAGAAGGCCCGCCCCACAAAAAGACTACGTCGTTACGCGGTTATTTGGCGGTCGCCACCATGCCGTCCTGCTGCGCCGTGCCGCCGCTTGCTCTCTTCTTCTACTGCTGCTCCGAATCCAACGGATACTTCCTGTCCCACAACGGCCGATTGCCGATCACACTGCCCGCGATCACGATCTCGACGCGCCGATTCGGCTCGCCGGGGCCCAGCGGCCGGCTTGCGCCCATTCCGCGCGCGGTGACGGTGGCGCTGCTCAATCCATCGCCCACCAATGCGTCGCGCACCTGTGCCGCGCGATCAGCCGCCAGCGCGTCCTGATTCGCATTGGGGACATCCGTGTACCCCTCTACTTCGATAGACAATCCGTGCGTCTGCGCCACGATCGGCGCCACTCGCGCCAGGACCGCCGCGACGGCCGGATTCGGGACATCGTTCCGGAAGCAGGAATCAGGCGCGATGATCGTCAACCCGCGCGGCGAGTCGAGCACCTTGACCTCGCCGCCCGCCGCATTCTTCAGTTGTTGCAGCAGGGCCGCGCGCGTCGCTCGACGCTGGTCATGCTGGTCCGGGGACACCTCCAGCACGACTGCCGGAGGCGACGGAGGCGCAGCTGCCGCGGCCTGCGCCTGCCGGGCCTGAAGCGCCTGCTGATCCGCATTGGCCTGCGCGTTCGCCTGCTCCGCGACCTCCTGCGCCTGAGCCGCCCGCGCATCCGCATCTTCACGCAACTGCCGCTCATGCGCCGCGTTGTCCTCGGCTTGGGCCACTTGCGCGTTCTGCTTGCCCTTCATCGCCAGCTCGCGCGCGTCTTCCGCAGTTTCACAGGCCTGCCGCGCCGCCGTTACCACCGCGCTTCGGCCCGCATCGCTCGCCTGCAGTTGCTGCGCGTTGGCCAGTTCCTGTTCGGCTTTCGCCAGGACTTCGGGCGCATACTGACCCGCTCCCTGCGATTGCGCAATCTGCACCGCGTTCTGCGCCTGATAAATCTCGACGGTCTGATCATACTTACTCATCGAAACCTTCGGCCCTGCGTTCACGGCTTGAAAATCGGTCGACGGAACGTTATAGGTGTAGGTCCCGCGCGGCAGGAGTTCAAAGCGCGCGTGGATCGGCTGCGTCTTCCCGATCGTGTCCGGACGTACTTCATTCTGCGCCACCACCACGTCGCTCGGGATCCTGACGGCAGAGTACGGTTCGGCGGTGACGATCAGGCCGAAGGTTTGAAGGTTCGTCGTGACGTGAATGTGCGCTTTATCGGAACCGTTCGCCATGACTTCGCCCAGGTTTTGGGCTTTGCCCTCCGGCGTGATCGCCCACAGTACATAAGTCAGGTACTCGGGTCCGAAACGCACCGGCTCGGCCAGATGATCGAACTTGGCATCGATATCGGTACCGCCCGATTTCGATTCGACAATAGCCATGCCGCCGGCCTTGGGCAAAAGAACGGTTCCGCGGAAATCGATCTGCGTGGCCCATCCGCGGTATTGGTAGTTGACGGCGTCAACCGTACGATCGACCACTGTGACGTGATAAATGGGCACAGTCCGTTGTTGCGCCGGAGGCGTCTGAGACCAACCCGGGATAGTTATTAAGAGGACAAGTATTGCTGCTTTAGCGATTTGCAAACTCATTTCGTCTGCCTCCTGCTCTGCGAGTCTTCTACAGCAGTCGAATGACCAGGCATGACGATTGCAGGAACCGCCGCAACCATGATGAAAGCTTCGCGGCTTCGGTTACTGATTGCTCTTTTGTTGTGTTGCCTGGCCGCCGCGCCGCAAGCCTTCTCGGCGGATAACGCCTCTGAGAGTCGAGGAGCTGAAACCATATCCATCGATCCTTCCGCGCCATCTCACCCCTTCCCGCACTTCTGGGAACAAATGTTCGGCTCCGGCAGGGCGATTCTGGCCCTCCGCGACGATTACCGCCGCGATCTGCGCGAGGTGAAAGCAATAACCGGCTTTCAATATGTCCGTTTCCACGCCATCTTCGACGATGGCGTGGGCCTCTACAACGTGGATAAGTCCGGGGCGCCTTTCTTTAACTTCAGCTATGTGGATCAGATCTACGATGGCCTGTTGGCGAACGGCGTTCGCCCGTTCGTGGAACTGAGTTTCATGCCGAACCAACTCGCCAGTGGTCCGCCGGCCGATTTCTTCTGGTACAAGCTGAATCCGTCACCGCCGAAAGAGTACCAGCTTTGGGGAGTGATGATCGACGCCTTCACCCGTCATCTGCTGAAGCGCTACGGCGCGGCGGAAGTCGAGCAATGGTATTTCGAAGTGTGGAACGAGCCGAACCTGCCTTTTTGGACCGGTAAGCCCGCCGAGGAGACTTACTACCGTCTCTACGATCTGACGGCGAAGACGATCAAGCAGGACGATCCGAAGCTTCGTGTCGGCGGCCCGGCGACCGCGCAGACCGCGTGGGTCGATCGTTTCATCGCGCATTGCCTCAAAGCCGGCGTGCCTTTCGATTTCGTCTCCACGCACATCTACGGCAACGAGAGTCCGAAGGATGTCTTCGGCACGGACGCCCCGGTCGATATCAGGAGCATGATCCCGCGCGCGCTGACGAAGGTGCACGATCAGGTGGCGCACTCGGGCGCGCCTTCGACTCCCGTCGTCATCTCCGAATTCAACGCCGCGTATCTGAACCGTACCGACATCGAAGACAGCGCGTTCATGGGTCCATGGCTGGCAAACACCGTTCGCGCGTGCGACGGTCTTGTTTCGATGATGTCTTACT
>JASHSD010000223.1 GCA_030036985.1 Bryobacteraceae bacterium | reverse complement strand
GCCGATTCCGATGATCGCGGGAAGTGTGTGGAAAATGTTTGTCGGGGACGATTCATCCCGCTACCTGTGGTCGGAGCGGATATTGTCGTTGTTCGGCCCGGCGGCGCAGCACGTGGCGCCGAAGGGATTGCGCCTGTACCACGGCGAGCTCGTGCCGGCCGCCGAGAAGCCGGAGGAGCCGGAGAGGACGCTGGGGGAAGAGATCTTCGGAAGATTCGGGAAGCGGCGGGAGGAGTAAAGGCTTCAGCGACGGAAACGGGTTACCATCTCAACGGGTTACCGTCTCATCGATGAGTGAGGAAGAGCGGAACCGGATAATTGTCGAGGCGTTGCTGCAGCGGACGGAGGCCAGGCGCAAGCTGGCGCTGGTAAGCGAGCGGCTGAGCGGGATCGGCCGGAAACTGCTGTTCCTCGGCGAATCTCTGGCCGCGCTCGATTCGAAACCATCCGCCGGCGCGGTTCTGAAGGAGAACCTGCAACTGCTCGATGCGGAAACTCTCGACGTGCTGAACAGGGACAAGCTTCTCGAACTGATAGCCGAGCGGAGCGCGATGGAGACCGCGATCGCCGGCTGCACCGCGAAACTGCAGAGCTACGGCGCGGAATAGGCGTCCCGAGAGCGTACACTGAAGGCCATGGCAGGCACGGTTCAGATCGAGTTCAGTGAGAAGGCGATTCCAGTGCTGGCGAAGCTCATAAGCCGCGCCGAGCACCTCGGCATCTCCTTCGACGACGCTATGTGTCAGGCTCTTTACCGGTGGACGGCGTATCCGAACGGGGAGCCGACTCACGCCGTATGCGTTCGAGCTCGGGAGCCAGCAGACCCCACTCCTCATCCGTGAGCCATTCGGTTTTTGCGTCCGATCCCAGCCACAGCAGCATGGCCTGAATCATGGCGTCTTCGCGGGGAATCAGCCTCGCGTCGGCCGCCTGGTAAAAACGTTCGAGGACCTTCGCGAAGATCCTTTCGTCGGGATGGCTGGTGGTGATTCTCATTTCCGGCCGGAATCGCCGTCCGGTGGAGGAACGCGGAATGAAATGGCCTGCTCAGGGAGGCCGCCCATATAAGAGAGCAATCCGGCGAGGTCCCGCAGCGCCTGTTTCAGGCGGCCATCGAAGTCGCGCTGGCAGACCGGGCAGCTCGCGACGGCGGGAAGCACCTGCCGCCCGCTATTGTCGGGAGCGCGAAGGCCGAGAGAGAGGGTAGTAACGGACCCGCAGCGTCCGCATTCGACCGCTATCCGATCGAGATCGGCAACCGGGATAATCAGCTCACGGAGGAGGGCGCACATGGGTTCAGTTTACGGTTTCGGCGGCGCGGGGCGCTCGCTGTCGAAGCTGACGGCGTCGCCCAGCTCCGCCAGGGCTTTGTAAGCCCTGCGCAGCGCGTCTACCGCGCCCGGCACGGCGCTGTCGTAGGGATTTGCGCAGCGGGGACATTCGCGCGGCGTCGCGAAGCCGGGCGCGCGCATGCCGCCCTGACCGAACTCCGCCTCGAAATCGAGAGTGACCCGCGTGTTGCAGTGGGCGCAGTGAAGGGCGGCGAAACGGAGATCGGAGATCGAGACGGTCAATCGTTCACGCACGGTGAGTACTCCTGCTCATTTACTCATTTACGCATTGGGCGCTCACGGCTTCGGCGCGGGGGCGGCGGAGGGGCGAGCCGACTTCCTGAGCTGAATCAAAATCTCTTCCATCTGCGCCGCGGTTTTGTCGCCTTTGAGCTTTGGCGTGCAGTAATACTTGACGGCCACAACGACCGGCACTAGAAGATTTTCCGGCTCGGAGTAGAGCGCATCGAGCGTCTTCTGGTAGTCGCCCAGCGCAAACCCGAGCGCCCACTCGTTGCCTATGAGATCCTCCACAGCGACGCTGTCAATTCCCGGCCGCGGTATCGTCTCGGCTGCTTTTTCTACGGCTCTCAACTGAATCTCGTCGAGAATCGCGGACAGGTACGCAAGCTTTGTGTTGGTGGCTGCGGCAACCCACATGCGACCGTTGAGAACCTCGAAGCCAGCGATGGAGGAATACTCGTGACCCTGGGCGTCTTTCTGCGCATAGAGCGGCGCGGCAGCCGCAAGGATATAAAAGGCTACAAGAAAACCGGGGGTTCTCCGAGTCATTTCGGGACTTTCTTCTTCCCAGCAGCGGGTTTTGCGCTCTTCTTCGTTTTGGCTTTCGCCCATCGAGCGTTCACTGCCTCTCGAGCGGCCTCCCTGCGTTCTTCTTTCGTAAGGGCTTTGGCGCGGGCCTTTCCTCCCAGCCTGGCCATCTCGGAAACGTCCATCGCAAAACATAATACCGCATACGTGCCCCTACGAATAAGCGGGGGGAAGCGAGGGTCGTAATTTATACGTGCAAGCACGTATTGACATGGATACGTGCTTGCACGTATGATGGTCGCAAAGGAGTTCAGATGTCATTCGATCCCAGAGACTACGAAGGCGTCACGTTCGACGACGAGCACGGGTACACGGAAGCCCGCGAACGCGCCGAACGCGAAGCCGAATGCCGGGAAGGCAATCACGTATACCGGCTGCAGCCGGGTTCGCACCCGGAAAACCCGCAATACCGCTGCGAAGATTGCGGATCTACCGATCCGGAAGGCGATTCGGCCGTCGACGCGGCCGTCAAAGGATGGCGCCGCTCCTACGCGCTCGCCATCCGCGAAAGCGAGGCCGCATAATGGCGACGGCAAGCCGCGCAAGCCGCGAAATCATCCGCTTCGAACCCGGCAGGCCCGAGACCGTGGCGCTCAAATTCTCCGAAGGCAAGGAGATCGCCGGCCAGTACGGCGTGCAGTACATGTACACCACCACCGACGACCGGATCTTTTTCCTCGATCCGGACGTTGCCCGCAGCCTGGACGAGCTGGGCGTCGGCCGCGGTGAAGAGGTGCGCATCGGCAAGACGCGACGCCCCAAGGGTGGCTACGACTGGGAGATCGAGCGCGTCCGCCGTCCGCAGGCCGTTCCCCCGCGAGACGAAACCCCGCGGAACGAGCCGCCGGCCCCCGCTCCCCTGCCGGTCATGCCCGCCGATCCGGTCACGCCCGCAAGCGCCCGGATGATGGCGTGCTTCAAGGCGGCCATTGACGCGGTCGCCGAGGCGCAGGCCTATGCCAATCGCAAGTCGCTGGGCATCACCTTCACGAGCGAGAACATCACCAGCGCAGCGCTGAGCTGCTACATCAACGAATGCAAGGGAGGCCGGTAATGGCCTCCCTTGCCGTTGTTCCGAGCCGTCGTCCGCTCTACGAGCAGATCGCCGAAACGGACGAGATCGCGGCGATCATCGAAGCTCTGGACGAAGCGAACGAACTCACTGCGGAGCGCTTCGACGAGCTGAGCCGGGAGCTGATCGCGAAGATCGCGGGGACGCGCGCGAAGATCGATCAGACCTGCGCCGTTCTCGCCCAGTTCGAGCAGGCGGCCGAAGCCGCGGCGGCCGAGGCGGAACGGCTGAACGAGCGGCGGAAGTACTTCGACCGCCAGCGCGAGCGGCTCGAAGCTTATGTGATCGCGACGCTCGAAGCATCGAAGCTGACGCGTCTCGACGGCGATACCAGCGCGGTTTCGCTGCGTCTCAACCCGGCTCGCGTCGTGATCGACGAGGGCACTCAATTGGGCGGCGACTACCTGCGGATCCCGGCGATCCCCGGTCCGGAGCCGGACAGGTCCGCGATCAAAGCCGCTTTGAGCGCCGGCGTCGAAGTACCCGGTTGCCGCCTCGAGCGGGCGAAAAGGCTGGTGCGGTCGTGATGTTCGCGCGGCCGCTCAGCTGGGCGGAATGGATTCTCTGGTGCCTGCGCGAGGAACCCCGGCGCATCTTCGACGAGGCGGAATGCGCGGCCAGCGTGGAGCGCTTCCTCGCGTCGCAGGCCCACGTACGCGGCGGCAGGCTGGAGACGGCGGGGGAAGTGCGCGAGCGGCTCGACGCCCATTACTGGCGTCAGGCGAGGTCGTCATGAAGTTCGCGGATTGGGTGGTGGTGGCGAGCGGCATCTACGGCGTAGTGCTGTTTACGCTGGGGCTGATCGATGCGCTGCGGCGGCGGAGGGGGCGATGAAGATACTGGCGTGGATGGTGGACCGGCTCGGACCGCTGGGAACGGCGATAGTGGTGGGCGTGCTGCTGGGGCTGATTGCCGGCGCGCTGACACTGCTCTCGGCGATCTGGCGCTCGCGACAGTGGTGAGTGAGTTTCAATCGCGCAGATATTGGGGTTGCGGCGTCCCGCCCGCTCCCGGTGTGATGAGAGGCACTCCGGGGAGCGGGCGGGGCAGTTGCACGCGGGTCAAGCGTTTGGCTACGCTCCCTATTTCAGCACAGGAGGTCGGAGGTCGGGTAAATGAGGTGGGTAAATTGATTGCGCTGATTTGGACGCTTGCATGGGCGTTGCTGCATGGCCCGATTCCGCGGCGGGGTGTGGCCGAGCCGCCTCGCGTGACGTGTACGACGACGGTGACGGGTACGCAGTCGTGGGTCGATTGCCCGCCGCGCCGGCATCCGTGAGGCGCCGAGTCTCTGCGTTGAGTGTCTTCGCGACCCATGGCCCTCGCGACCCATGGCCCTCGCATGCAGTAAGCTGAATGCAGCTGCCCTTTTTGAGGGGCCGCGGCGCGCCGCCTGGCCGCGCGGCTCCGGGTCAAAGGAAAGGAAGCAATGACGAACGAACAGCTTTACATCGTGATCGGTGCGCCCATGCTGTTCAACGCGCTTCTGATCGGCGTGCTCGTGGCCTATATCAATTCGAAATTCGAAGGCGTGAACCAGCGCTTCGACGACATGCGCGACTTGTGGCGGGCGGAGCTGAGGCGCGTCGAGGAGATCATCGACGCCAGGCTGAAGCATCTCGAAGAGCGCGCTTAGAGCACGCCAGCGAGCGGATTGCGGCCGGAAAAAATGCGCGCGCGCGTGGCGAATATAGGAGCGCATCACAGATTGACTTGTGTGCCCTGACAGGCTCATGATTTCCTGGTCGCTCCGACCCAATTCTGCCGCCGCTGTCACCGCCCCGGCTCGCAGGGAGTGGGCGCCATACTTTGTCGCGTCCAGGCCAGCGCGGAGCGCGGCGCGCTTGACGATCTCGTGCACCGCTTCCGGAGTGATCCCGCTTTGGACGATCGTATCGCCAGTTTGAACGCGGCAGAATAGCGGTCCTTCCCATTGGCCCCGCCTCCTAAGCCAACGCTTCACGAGGCGGACAGGGTCGGTGTCAGATCGCCGGCCCGCCCAAACCGCGATGACGCGACCCTTCCCTTGCTGGTCAGTTTTCGAGCGTTTGACCATCACGACGAGCCCTTTGGGGTCGAACGAAACGTCTGCGCAGGCCAAGGCGGCGAGGTCACTGCGTCTCAAGCCGGTCGCGAATCCGAGGACCATCAAAGCCCGGTCGCGTGCTCCACGGTTTGTTTTAGGGTCGCAGGTTCGCGAAAGGGCCAACAGTTCGGCGGGAGTAAGGGCAGATTTTCCCTTGGGCCTCTCGCGTCTCGCGTGGCGGACGCTCATGATAATAGAGCGAACGTCGTCGGTGGACGGCAGAGGGTGCCCTCCTTCGCGGTGAAAATGCAGTACGGCGGATACGTGGCGCTCTGCGGTGCTAACCTTTAACTCGCGTTCGGCGAGCATCCACGTCACATACAGCGAGAGGGTATCTGCTGAAACCGGCAGGAAGTCGCGCCCCGCTTCGTTGCACCAGCGGCTGAATAAGGAGAAATCGGAGGTGTAGGCCTCCACCGTGCGAGGTGCACGTGGTTTCTTCTCCAAGCGTTGCCGAGCCACACGCAGCGCCGCCAAATCGACACCTCCTCGCTCAAAAAGGCAGAGTTGCTCTGCTTGCCGTACGATCATCGACCCGCGAAACCTGCGAATCGTAGATCTTACACTCTCTCTATTTTTACCGCAAGTTTTCGTTTTTCCCGTAGTATGCTGGCGAAAATTCTCGACAGCGGCGCATGGGGGGGGGTACTATAACAGACAATGAACAGCGGGAGTTGCAGCACTCTCTCTAATCTTCCATTATCGCTTGTCCCCGGCTCAAATCCGCGTCGCCTCGGCGCGCGGGTTGCACGACATCGAAGCGATAGATTCGCAAGTGTAGTGAATATGGCGGGAATCCGAGCGTACGGAATACGCCACGCCGAGCCGGGACCATGCCGAGCCGCGCGCGTGTAAGCAAGCGGTGCGCAGGACCGGATCGCAAGCGCCGGGCCCGACACGGAAGCGCTCGATAGTTGTTCCCGCCTTGTCCTGACTCCCGACGGTCGCGGCTCGGCACGGATCCCGTTTTCCAGGCTCCACTTTGATGTCGCGCACCCTGGCGCGCGCGATCGGGACGCTCGCCAACTGGTTCATGTTGGTCCGGGTGACCGCGGGCGCCTGGAACTGAAGGCCAAGGGCGCGACGCCAGAATGGATGTATCGTTAAAGACTGAAATCAGTCATACTGCATCAGGAGGAATTCAGCTCGTGACCACGCCGCACCCTCCCGCGCCTTCCCGCGCATTGTTCGCCGCAGCCGCAGCCGTGCTTGCCCTGCTTCCGTACCGGAGCGCGGACGCTCAATCCGCACCCATCACGAAATCGCTCTCGCACGCGATCCACGCTGTCAACGACCTCGACACCACGCTTGCGTTCTATCGCACGGTGTTCGGTTTGAACGGCAAACCGCAGGATTTCCCCAACGCCGCCGTGCCGCTGCTCACCAACGCACCGGGTGTCACGTTGCGCCTGTCCATGCTCTCGCTGCCCGGAGGACTTCGCTTCGAGTTGACCCATTTCAAAGGCCTCGAACGTAAGCCTGCGCAGGCGAAGTACACCGATCCCGGCGTGGCAAGCCTCGTCTTCTACGTACGCGATATCGATGCGTTGGTGGCCAATGCGAAGAAGGCGAAGGCTCCCATAGTCACGGCCGGTGGCGAACCAGTCGAGATTCCAACCGCGAACGGCAGGACCCGGTCCATCATCCTGCGCGATCCCGACGGCTTCTTCATTCAGCTGATTGAGGAAACGCCCCCCGCCGGGGCGCCGGACAGCAATGTGCATCGGGTCTCGCTCGCGTACACCATGGAGAGCGCGGAAGCGACCGCCGCGTTCTATACCGGCCTTTTAGGCATCGATCTTTCGAAGCCCTCGGCCTTCTCGAAAGACCCGGCCATGCTTCGGCTCTACGGCGCGCCCGCAGGGACCGAATTCCGCAAGATCTCCGGAACCATGCCTGGCCCGCAAGCGGCGCACATCGATTTCACGGAATTCCGCGGCGTTCCGCGCACGAAATTTCATCTCAGAGTGCGCGACCCCGGTGCGCCCGCCATGGCCATCCAGGTGAATGAAGAGAAACCCACCATCGCACGCATGAAGGCGGCCGGAACGAACATCATCTCCACCAACGGCGAGATTGTGGATTTCGGCGGCGGCACTTTCACCATCTTCGTGGAAGATCCCAACGGCATGAACCTCGAAGTCTTCGAGCGCAATCCGCCGCCGCGAAGAGAGTAGCTCAGCGATTCAGGACGCGTGTCATCCTTCTGGCGCCGAGGCAGACAGAGTTGACGGGGGGCGGGCTCCTGTAAAATCAATGTGGTCCAAATCGCCGGCCAGGCGGACGAAGGCGTCCACCGCGGTCCGGGGGGCCGCCCCCCAAAAACGAAGCGCCTGACGATGGGGAGAGCAGATCCCGAAGATTATTGGTCAGCAGGAAGACCAAATCCGCCTTCAGGAGCATGTGGCATTCGAAAAGTGCTAGAATTGTGAATTCGGGCGCGTAGCTCAATTGGCAGAGCAACTGACTCTTAATCAGTAGGTTGTAGGTTCGATTCCTACCGCGCTCACCATCTAAACTTCCTGCTTTGTTGCAGATATACTGAAATTATCGGCTGGCGGTTTAATCTCATTTTGGGCGCTGTGCCCGATTTTGTGCCCAGGCTGAGCCTCCCATGATTTTTTCTAGCAGTTGCCGCGGCCGTTCGTCGTTCATGTGGATGTAACGGTTTGTCGTCTCGATCCTGGCATGGCCGGCGAGCTTCTTCAGGGTGAACAGATCCATCCCCGGCAACGCCGCCCAGCGCGTCAGACAGGTATGACGAAACGAATAGGGCACAAATGGCGGAGACACCTTCGCTGCCTTGATGGCATCTGCGTGTTGCTTTTTCAGGCTGTCCGCATTAATATGCCCGGTTTTGGTAGGAGCCGGGAAAACCCACTCCTCTGAGACTTCGCTCCGCCGGCGGGCGAGCATCTCGGTGACGGCGGGCGAAGCCGGAATACTCCGCCGCGCCTCTGCATTCTTTCCGGTGTGAATCTCGATGCTTGCGCTGCGGATCTGTGTCCACCGCAGCCGGTATATTTCCTCGGGGCGCAGGCCGCAGTCGAGGCTCATCCTGGCGAAGTCGCGGAGAAGCGGAGCTGCGGCGTTCATGTATGCAGCTTCCTCCTTCGCTGTCACGATACGCTCCCGGCGGTTCTCACCGGGCAGCAGATGCACTTTGGCGAGCAGTTCAGGAACGGTTCCCCACTCCATCGCCAGTTTGAACATGCGCCGCAGCGTGGCCAGATCGCGGTTGATGGTGGACGTTGCCATTCCGAGTGCCTGGCGCGCCGCAACGTATGCGGTGATGTCTTCCTGTCGGATCGCCGTAAGTTGCGCGTTCCAGAGCCGCGGGAACATCTTCAGCCGCGTGACTCGCATCCTGTAGAACTCGATCGTGCGCGGCTTTTCCCTCCGGTTCTTTTCCACGAACGGAAGAAACTCCGTCTCCGCGAACCTGCCGATCGTCGGGCACTCCTTCTTTTCTTTGATACCGACTTCGCCCTTGGCGAGTCCGGTCCGCCGCGCCGCTTCGATCTGTTCGGCCGCTCGCTGGTTCCCCTGCTTCGTACTCGCGCGGACCAGTTCGCCGTTGAAGCTGAATTTGTACCACCAGACCTTGCCGCGTTTGTAGATCATGGGAGGGCTACGCTTTCGGAAGTATGGTGGCTCTGATCCGATTCGCGAGTTTTGTACGAAGTTCGGTCGGATCTGTCCACACGACATGGTTCATAACGCTGGTGTCGAAGTGGCGTTCTTTGAAGTCGTTCTCACGGCAACAATAGATCACCTCCCGGCCAAGCCCACGGGCGAAACCGGCTTCGTAGTAGACGCCGGCTCGATGCCCGGTGAAATCCGCAATCGTTAACTCGGCGCTTCGAATCCCGGCCATGATCTCGTCGGTAATCTGATTGTTGTGTTCCTTCCGGTCAACCCGAAGCGCCGTGAAGCCGCAATCGGTCTCGACCGCTGGAAGGACTCCGAGTTCGAATGCCTCGATCATTGAAGGATCGAACGACATGGCGACAAAACAGGTGCCGGGCTTTCCTCCCGAGACTCGCTCTGTTTGAAGTCGCTGCCAGCCGTGGTGGGTCAGGATCACTCTCCTGAAATCGACATTTGGCTCTATCTTGATCAGGTCATCCTTTTCGAGCCAGTCCAAGTAAACGTCAACGTCGGCCGGCTCATCGGTATCGATAACTGTGAAATCTGACTCGGAGTACACATCAATGGCGTCGCTCGGATGTTTCGCCCGACGGCCCAGGAACTGCAGCAGCTTTTCGAGGTTCCGCGTTACCGACGTACCCTTGTGCGCCGCAATCAAACGCGGGATGGAACTGTGGTCGATACGAAGCGTCGAACCGGACTCTGAAGCCTGTCTGGCAGCGCAGGACAGAAGAGGGAGGTCCTCAGGATCGGCGTCGATATGGGCTTGCCCGACATTTATCAAATACCTTCCGCACTGCTTGCAGGTAACGACAAATGCGCCGTTCTGGCGCACACTCTTAGGGTCTTTGCGTTCACAGATCAGACAGGCCTTAGGCGGCAATTCATTCCCCCTTCGGCGCGGCCTTCTTCTTCGCACTCCAACGCGCGACCGCGGCTTTCTTGGCCAGCGCGGTCCGCTTTTCGGCCGGAAGATTAGCGCGGCTGTTCCTGCCTCCCTTTCGCCCGAGCGCCACGGCTGCAGCATTTTTCTTTTGTTTTTTCATAGCGGCAAGACTGATTATAGGCCAATGCACAGCGCTATGGAAAGATTTTTCTTGACTAATGCACAGCGTTGTGCAATTCTACCAAGTGTCCGATGCACAGCGATGTGCATAGCGGAATGGAAGAAGGCACCATGAAAACCACCGCCCTC
>JASHSD010000222.1 GCA_030036985.1 Bryobacteraceae bacterium | reverse complement strand
GGAAAAGCCGCTCCTGCAGAACCGCGCCGAATGAGCCGATAAGTTGCAGCAAGCTGTTCAAAGGGCTGATCTCCCGAGTGGAATTTTGCTTCGTCACAAATATCCTACTCGGGATTCGGATTGCTATCAAACATTTTCTCGAAGATTTGTTTCAGCCCGGCGGATTTTGCAAGTTCCTCTGGTAATCCGCCGCAGGTGTCATAAGCTGTGAACATGATCGGAATCAGCCGCAAACGGTCGATCGCATTCTTCATCGCGCTCGGCGCCGGACTTGTTCTGGTCATCATTCTGCTTTATGTCGGATGGGTGCTGCTGGGCTGGCATCGCGGCATTCTGCTGTTCCTTGGCGGCCTGCTTCTGACCTTCATCATCGCCGGCATCGTGCTCAACACCACGTTTCTGGTGCGCGAGATTCGGCGCAACGAACAACATGACGCCTTCATCAATGCGGTCACCCACGAACTGAAGACGCCGGTCGCTTCCATCCGCCTTTATGTGGAAACGCTGCAGACGCGCGCGCTCGACGAGAGCAAACGCAATCAGTTTTACAGCGTCATTCTCGCCGACAGCGATCGGCTGCTGGGAACCATCGAACAGATCCTGCGCACCGGGCGGCTCGGTTCGTCGAGCCGCAAACCGCATCTGGCGCCCATGAACCTGGGCGACGCGGTGAGCGAGTGCGTGGCGCGGGCGCGCATCCTGCACCACATGGCGCCGGAAGCGCTCGAGTACGAACCGGGTCCGCCGCTGCCGATTCTGGGGGATTATGACGAGGTCCGCGCGGCTGTATCGAACCTCGTCGATAACGCCATCAAGTATTCCGGGCCGGAGATCCGCGTTGAGGTTTCCGCCGGAGCCGTCGAGGGCAGATTCGCGGAGGTGCGGGTAAAGGATCGCGGCCCCGGCATCGCGCAGACGGAGCTGAAGCGCATCTTCAGACGGTTCTACCGCATTCACGGGCCGATCGCGACACGGGTGAAGGGAACGGGATTGGGACTGTTTATTGTGCGCTCGGTGGCGAAGCGCCACGGCGGCCGCGCGTGGGCCGAAAGCGCCGGATCCGGGCAGGGAAGCACGTTCGTCATTCAGTTTCCGATGGCCCCCTTATCCGAGACATGATATCCGAGACATGACGCGGATACTGGTGGTCGAAGACGAACAACACCTGGCCGAAGGGTTGCGCTTCAACCTCGAAGCCGAGGGCTATCAGGTTGACGTGGTCGAGACGGGCGAAGCGGCGCTGGATCTGCTGCTGGGGAAAGCGCAGTCGTTCGACATCGTGGTGCTCGACGTAATGCTGCCGGGCAAGAGCGGCTTCGATGTGGTCTCGGAGATGCGACAGGCCGGCCAGTTCGTGCCGACCCTGATTCTGACCGCGCGCGGACATTCGGACGACGTGCTCAAAGGTTTCTCATCCGGGGCCGACGATTACCTGACCAAGCCGTTCGATCTGGCCATTCTCATCGCGCGCATTCAGGGCCTGTTGCGGCGGCGGGACTGGCTGCGCCCGGCGCAACCGGTCGAGGTTCGCAACGACCGCTTTGTTTTCGGGGATAAGACGGTGTATTTCGATCTGCTCGAGCTGCATGTGCGGGATCAGGTTTTTCCGCTGACGCTGATGGAGATGAACGTACTGCGCTATCTGATCCGGCACGAGGGCAAGCCGGTATCGCGCAAGGCAATGCTGGAAGAGGTGTGGGGCCTGCACGAAGATACCGATACGCGGGCCATCGATAATTTCATCGTGCGCCTGCGGCGGTATATTGAGGCGGATCCGACGAAGCCGCGGCATCTGCTGACGGTGCGGGGCGTCGGCTACCGGTTTGTGGCGTTTCCGTCACAGCGCGGTTGACACGGCGCTTTAGCGAATATGTTTCGCCGCCGTGAACTCTGATATATTATTCCTGATTTCGTAAGACTTGAAGGAGATATCCATGAGAGCGAAATTCGCAGTACTGATTGCCGCGGCCGGCATGCTGGCGTCGGCGCTTCCGGTGTTTGCTCACCACTCGTTTGCGGCGGAGTACGACGCCAGCAAACCCGTCGAGCTGCACGGCACGGTGTCGAAGCTGGAGTGGACCAATCCGCACGCGCGGATCTACCTCGACGTCAAGGATGCGAGCGGAAAGGTGACCACCTGGAACCTGGAGCTGGCCAGCCCGAACGTGCTGGCGCGTAACGGATGGACCCGGCACTCGCTGAAAGAAGGCGACGTTATCACGGTTCAGGGTTCGCGCGCGAAGGACGGCGATAACCTGGCCAATGCCCGCTCGGTGGTGTTGGCTGACGGCCGAAAAGTGTTCGCCGGTTCGGCGAGCGATCAGGAAAAAGCGCAATAGAGTTTCGCACAAGGAGACCCCGACATGAAAAAGCTCAGTTTGCTTGCCGCGTTTGCGGCGGTTTCGCTGCTCGGCCAGCAGCCCCCCGCGGCTCCTTCGTCGTCGGCGGTTGCAACATCACCGGCGGGCGGCAGTGTGCAGGATCGCGTCGCCCCGGCGGTGGGCACACGCAGGCGTCCTCCGGCGCGGCCCAAAGGTCCCACGCCGCATCTTCCCGACGGCACGGTGGATTTGTCGGGCGTCTGGAACGGCGGCGGTCCGATCGGCGATATCGCGCAGGGGTTGCCCAAAGGCGCCGTTATCCCGATGACCCCGGCGGCCGAGAAGATTTTCCATTCGCGCCAGTCGAAGGACGATCCCGAAGCCAACTGCCTGCCCACGGGCGTGCCGCGTATCTCGCCCTATCCGTGGCGGATCATTCAGGACAAGGCGCACGTCTGGTTCCTCTTTGAAGGCAACATCCACAGCTATCGGCAGATCTTCACGGACGGCCGGGCGCATAAGGAAGATCCCGATCCCACCTGGTACGGGGATTCGATCGGCCATTACGAAGGCGACACGCTGGTGGTGGATACGATCGGCTTCAACGACAAGTTCTGGTTCGACTTCGCGGGTCACCCGCATACCGAGCAACTGCATACCGTCGAACGGTACACCCGCAAGGATCTGGGGACTCTGGAAGTGGCAACCACCATCACCGATCCGGGTGCGTATACCGAGCCTTTCACCCTTCACTTCACGGCTTCCCTGCGGCCAAAGGAAGAGCTGATGGAATATATCTGCCAGGAAAATCAGCAGGACACCCAGCACGAAGTCGGTTTCGCGGGATTGAATTAAAGATACCCGTGAAGACCGCTCCCTCGCGGTCGCGGCTCGGAAGTGCTTTCGGTCGCGTAACGCCTGTTTTAGCCGGCTAAGCCGGGAATTCCACCCGCGGTTTTGGCGGTCCTGACGGCGCGCAGGAACGCCATTTCTATTGCTTCGGCTGCCGCCACGCCTGCCTCATCAACCGTCGCCCGTTCGCTGCCCAAAGAGATCGCGAATGTGATGTCGCCGTCGCCCATCGTATTGACCGGCGATATCGTGCGCACCACCCCGATGCTCGCCAGGGCCGCCAGTTTGTTCGTCTGCACACGGTCCAGTCGCGCGTTCGTCGCCACCACGGCCAAGACCGTGTGTCCCACAATGGGTCCGTTCACTCCGTTCTTCATGACCAGCGCGGAATTGGCGAATTCTCGGCTGTCCGGCGACTTGCGCGCGCCGGCGATTATCCGGCCGTTGGTCGGATCGATCACATCGCCGAGCGCGTTTACCGCAACCAGCGCGGCGACAACCACGCCCGACCCGAGAACAACCGAAGCCGTGCCGATGCCGCTCTTCATCGCCTGCTTCATGCCGAGGATCTTGCCGACCGTGGCCCCGGTTCCGGCACCCACGTTGCCTTCCTCCACTGGCCCGTCGTTGGCCGCGAGCGCGGCCTGCGCGCCCATCTCGCGCGTCGGCCGCACGTGCGCGCTGCCGATCCCGAGATCGAAGAGGATCGCCCCGGGAACGATGGGAACGCGTGCCACGCCGGTGTCGAAACCGATGCCCCGTTTCTCCAGCACATCGCGCACCCCGCAGGTTGCTTCAAGGCCGAACGCGCTGCCGCCCGCGAGCACGATGGCGTGGACGTTCGGCGCCACATGGCCGGGACGCAAAGTATCGAGCTCGCAGGAGCCGGTGGCCGAGCCGCGGATGTCCACGCCGCCGACGGCATCGGAGCCGCAGAGAATGGCGGTGCATCCGGTCAGGGCGTCGGGGTCCGTCGCATGGCCTACCAGAATACCGCGAACGTCAGTGAGACCCTTCATACGTCATTGATAAACAACGTCTGAAAAACAATGCCTGTATGCTAGCATCGACATCGTAGACTTCGACATCCCCGTGCTTGACATTCTGAAAGACCCCGTAAAGGCGATCCAGGAGTTCTACGACCTCACTGGCCGCTCTATTCGGAATCTCCTGCGCAAGCCGCATTACGTCAACGATATTCTGCTGCAGATGGATTCGATCGGCTTCGGCAGCATCCCGATCGTCGCGTTTACCGGCTTCTTCTCGGGCGTGGTGATGGCGATGCAGATGGGCCGCAGCCTGCAGCCGTACGGGCAGACGTCCCGCACCGGGACGTTCGTCTCCATCATCCTGGTGCGCGAGCTGGGGCCGGTGCTGGCCGCCGTGATGGTGGCCGGCCGCAACGCCTCCGGCATCGCCAGTGAATTGGGATCTATGAGGGTGACCGAACAGATCGACGCCATGCGCGCGCTGGGCACCGATCCGGTGCAGAAACTGGTGACGCCGCGGATGATCGCCACCGCGGTGATGCTGCCCGCTCTGACCGTGCTGGACGACTTCATCGGCATGGTCGGGGGCTGGATTATGTCCAATTACCTTTTCGGTCTGCCTACGCGGCAATACTGGACCACAACCTGGCAGGCGCTGGGATGGAGCGACGTCGGCCAGGGACTGCTCAAGCCGTTCGTTTTTTCGTTCGCCATCTCTCTGATCGGTTGTTACTGGGGGCTGCGCGCGTCGGGGGGAACGCAGGGAGTGGGGCGCGCGACCACCCAGGCGATGGTTTGGGCGTCGATCACCATTTTTCTCCTCGACGTCTTTCTCGGCAAGATCTTCATCAGCCAGATGGCCCAATAATGCCCGAAGCCGCCGAACAGAAAGCCAGCCTGGTGCGCTTCGAGAAGGTGAGCGTGGTTTTCCCGGACGGGACGCAGGCGCTCGACAATGTCTCATTCAACATGCGCGAGGGGGAAACCAGGATACTGCTGGGCGCGGCCGGCAGCGGAAAAACCGTGCTGTTGAAAACGGCCATGGGTCTGAACGCGGCAGCCTCCGGCAAGGTCATCCTGTTTGACGAGGACATCACGGGAAAGCCCGAGCGCGAGATGTTCGACGTGCGCAGCAAAATCGGCATGCTGTTCCAGGAAAGCGCGCTGTTCGATTCGATGACGGTGGCGCAGAACGTGGCCTATCCGCTGCTGAACCAGAAAGCGATTCAGATGCCGCGCGAAAAAATGGAGCCGGCCGTGCGCGATTCGCTGCGCTTCGTCGAGCTGGAGCAGACGATGGACCGCTATCCCAGCGAACTTTCCGGCGGCATGCGCCGGCGCGTGGCGATCGCGCGCGCGGTTGTGAACAAACCGCCCGTTCTGTTGTACGATTCGCCCACCGCGGGGCTCGATCCCATCACGGCCCATACGATCATGGCGCTCATCGTCAAGGAACGGGACGTGGACAATACTACGGCTATCGTAGTCACGCATCGCTACCAGGACGGGAACCTGGTGGCGAACTTCCGCTACAATCCAAACAGCGGCCGGTTGGATCCGGTTGGCCGGCCAGGCGTCGAGGGAAAGACGGGGACGAACACGATATACATGGTTCTGCGCGAAGGCCGGCTGGTTTTTGAGGGGAACCAGGCGGATCTTGAATCTTCCAAAGATCCCTACATCTCCAGGTTTGTGAAGCGTCCGGAAAAGGACGCCGCCTGACATGGCTTCTCAGAAAAAGGTGCACTGGGCGGAGTTGCGGTCGGGCATCCTGGCCACGGCGGCCATGGTCATTACAGGCGTTCTTATCTTCCTGCTGACCAGCCAAAGTAATTTTCTGCAGGGCCACTTCCATTTGCGCACTTATATGGAGGATTCGGAGGGTTTGAATGCCAACGATCCGGTGCGCGTGAACGGGATTCTGGTGGGTTACATCGGCGGCATCCATCTCACCGGATCGCGCGACCCGATGCGCGCGGTCGAGATCGACATGGTGATTCAGAACAAGTATCTGGATCAGATTCCGGACGATTCCAAGTCCGCCATCAGCTCGGCCAATCTGCTGGGATCGAAGTTCGTGAACATCATGAAGGGAAAGGACCCGAAGCACGTCGAGCCAGGCGGCGAAGTGGCGTCGCTGCCGAATGAAGGCATCCCCGAAATCATGGCTCAGAGCGCCAATCTGCTGGCGCAGGCGCAGACCACTCTGGGGCGGCTGGACGGTCTGCTCGCCATCGTTGAGAGCGGCCAGGGCAATCTTGGAAAATTCATTAAAGACGACACGCTCTACAACCGGCTCAACGCCACTGTGGGCGAACTGCAGCAGCTGGTGACGGATGTCCGCGACAGCAAAGGAACGCTGAGCCACCTGCTCTACGACAATCAGTTGTACGATGATATCCGCGCGCCCATCCAGCGTATCAACGACATGCTCGCTCAGGTGCAGCAGGGCAAGGGAACGCTGGGAAAGGTGATGTACGATCCCAAGGCTTACGATGAAGCGACGGCCATGATCACCGATGCCAAACAGCTGCTGGACAACCTCAACGCGGGCAAGGGCACGGCCGGAAAGCTGCTGACCAACGACCAGATCGCCAACCAGCTGACGCTGATCGAGCAGAAGATCAACACGGCGCTGGACAAGATGAATTCCGGGCAGGGAACTGTCGGCCAACTGATGGTGAATCCGCAGCTTTACGATTCGCTGAACGCAACGGCGCGGGAGGTGGAATCGCTGGTGAAAGCCGTCCACGACGACCCGAAGAAGTTCCTGCGCATCAGGTTTGCGATTTTTTGAAGGCGCCCGGAGGAATCCGGGAACGGCGGACTGAGAGTCTGCGCCACGAGGGCGTGCGTTTGCCGCGAAACGGGAGGCGAGGCTTACCTCGTCACACATAGTGTTGAGACCATGTTCGGGAGGTTTGTTCGCATTGCGTTGATTGCGGTCCTCGCGTGGGTTCCGTGCGGAGCGCAATACAACCCGCGCCCGGTCACCGGGATTGTTACCGACAAGCAAGGCAACACTCTGCCGGGCGCGGTGGTCGAACTGGAGAACATGCGTAATCTCGAGGTCCGCTCTTTCATCGCGCGCAAGGATGGGACATATCAGTTCAACGGATTGAACGACGATGTCGATTACACCCTGAAGGCGCGTTATAAGAAGTGGTGGTCCGGGGAGAAGACGCTCAGTAAGTTCAATTCTTCCAGGCATCCGAAAGTGGATCTGGTTATCCCAATCGATTAAGCCCAGGCCAGGCGGATTGCCAATCTGGTTGTCAACCTGATTGCTAATCCGCCGCAGGTTGACAACCTGCCCTACAACCGAAGAAATTACCGAAGAAATTATCGGGGCGCCCCAAATCAGTTGGTTACCCGGACCGAATCCGGGAGCGCCGATTACGGGGAGCGCCTGCCGCCCATGTTTGATGCGTTCACCGCGACCAGAGCCTCGAGGACTGTACGGCTTAGCGACCAGATCGGGTCATAGGAGCCGACCTGGTTCTCGATTGGAGAGTACAGCAAGCGAGGGAGTAGCAGATGCGGGGGAGTGGAGGTCGGCTTCCAAGTTGTTGATCGGGCTTAGCGAAATTTATTGTCTCAATCTGGGAGTCAAAACCCTCGCCTTTAGGCGACGGCTTCCAGCGAGCGCGCCGAAGATAACCTTGAGGGATGGCGGAGTATCGACGGGGAGCGCACACAGTATTCGATATTCACCTGCATCTGGTGTGGGTGACGAAGTACCGCGCTCGGCACTGAACGGGGAGGTGGCGCTGCGCCTGCGAGATCTGATCCGTGACATCTGCGGAGCGCATGACGTGAGCATACTGAAGGGTCACGTATCGAAGGACCACGTGCATCTGCTGGTGTCGATACCGCCGCAGGTCACGATCAGTCGGCTGCTGCAGTAGCTGAAAGGGAAGAGCGCGCACCATCTCCTCATGGAGTTTCCGCACCTGAAGAAGCAGTTTTGGGGGCGGCACATGTGGGCGCGCGGCTATTTCTGCTGCAGTTCGGGGAACGTGACCGACGAGATAGTGGCGCAGTATATCGCCAACCAGAACACCACGCCGGACGAGGACTTCCGAGTAGACGGTTGAGTCCGTCTACTTCTTGAAGCCCGCTTGGTGCGGGACACATTCTGCCGGCCTCGGGCCGGAATAGGGCTTGCAGCCCGTTATCACAGCCATCGCCTTTAGGCGATGGGTTTCACTTTTGGAGATTGTGAACAGGGTCTGTTGCAACCAGGATTTGGCTGAACCAGGGCTGGCCGGAAGGCCAGCCGCAGCGCCGAAGCGCCGCCCCACAATAAACTACGTGGCATCAGATTGCCAATCCGGCGTAGAGTGCGTCAGGCGCTAACTGAAGCGCCCTAACCGGCTGATATAATGGCTTTTTCCCGAATCTCTACCTGGAGTTCCAAAACAGACATGCTTTCCGCAACACAATTGCGCCCCGGAATGGTGATCAAGTTCAACAACGAGCTGTATTCCGTTTTCAGCATGACCCACCGCACGCCAGGCAACCTTCGCGGCTTCGTGCAGGCGAAAATGCGCAGCCTTCGCACGGGTTCCATGACCGAGCACCGCTTCTCTTCCGAAGACAAAGTGGAAAAGGCCCAGCTCGATGAGAATGAAATGGAGTATCTGTACGACGACGGCGAGTACTTCTACTTCATGAACACTGAGAATTACGAGCAGATGCACCTCACCAAGGAACTGCTCGGCGACGCCACGGATTACCTGATCCCGCAGCTGAAAGTCACTGTGGAATTTTATGAAGGCAAGCCGATCAGCGTGGAACTGCCCGCCACCGTCGATATGACGGTTGTCGAGACCGAGCCGGGCTTGAAAGGCGCCACGGTATCGAACGTCACCAAGCCGGCCAAGATGGAAACGGGTTTGGTGGTACAGGTGCCTCCCTTCATCAGCGAGGGCGAAAAGATCCGCGTGAACACGGCGGAAGGTACGTATCAGGAAAGAGCCTGAATCAGCTCTTTTTCCTCTTGGGGAAACACGGTTCTCAAATCGAGGGCCACGCGGTCGCGCTCGATGCGCGCAATAATTGGCGGATCGTTGAGGCGCAATCGCCGCTCCTCGGCGACGGCTTCCCTGTTTTCGATCACGATCAGCCAGGTGGGAAGCGATTGCTCCGGCGTGGCGCCGCCGCCGATGACGGATTCGCCTTCGCGGATGCGCACGTCGGCGGCAATGCGTCCGGCGAGCGATTCGGCGCGCCGCCGGACCTCGTCCGCGCTTGTGCGAATCATGCGCAGCGCCGGGATGCAGTCGTATTCGCCCAGCAGAATGTGCCGAAGCGTGGTTTCCATGGCGCGATGCGAGAGCTTGTCCTGACGCAACGCGCGGAACAAGGGATTGCGCCGCATGCGCGCCACGAGGTCGGCGTCGCCCGCGATGATTCCCGCCTGCGGACCGCCCAGCAGCTTGTCGCCGCTGAATGAAACCAGGTTGACTCCCGCGGCCAGGCTCTCCCGCGCCAACGGCTCGTTCACGCCGTAAGGACGAAGATCGACGATGCATCCGCTGCCGAGATCCTCATGAACCGGGATGCCGCGCTCATGGCCGAGGGCGGCCAGTTCGCTCAGGTCCGGCCGCGCGGTGAAACCGGTCATGCGGAAATTGCTGGGGTGCACGCGCAGGATGACGCGGGTGCGCTCGCTGATGGCATCGCGATAATCGTCGATGCGGGTACGATTGGTCGTGCCCACTTCGCGCAGCGCGGCGCCGGAGCGCTGCATGATTTCGGGGATGCGGAATCCGTCGCCGATCTCGATCAGTTCGCCGCGTGAGACCACCGCTTCCGCGCCGGCGGCCAGTTCGTTGAGAACCAGGAAGAGCGCCGCGGCGCCGTTATTCACGGTGATCGCCGGGCGGCCGAGAATGGCTTCGAGCAATGGCCCGAGGTGGACGTCGCGTTTGCCGCGGCGGCCGGCCGGCAGATCGTATTCAAGGTTCGTGTAACCGCGGATGGGCTCGAAGTGGGCCAGCGGGGCGCGTCCGAGGTTGGTGTGGAGCACGACGCCGGTGGCGTTGATAATGTGGCGTTGCGATGGCGTCCGCCAGGCGGTCAGGGCCGTTTCGACCGATTCGGCGATGGATTGTGGCGGCGCGGCGCCGGCTTTCAGGTTTTCGCGGGCCGCATCGAGGGCTTTGCGGATTTCGGCGACGACGAGGTGGTGAGGCAGACCGGCGGCGGCTGGTCCGAGCCGTTCCAGCAGTTCGTTGACGGACGGCAACTCGCGCAAAGTCATGCCCTGCCAATTATCGCCCGCATGATTCGCGGGTTGCTACACTGGAGAAATCGGGGCGTGGCTCAGCCTGGTAGAGCGCCTGGTTCGGGACCAGGAGGCCGG